>CADBMD010000159.1 GCA_902795735.1 uncultured Bacteroidia bacterium | reverse complement strand
CGGCTTCCTGTGCCCTGTCCTGGTCTATCTGGATCAGGGAATAAATGTTGTTGAGGGTGTTGATCAGGACGTGGGGATTGACCTGGCTCTTCAGCGCGGCAAGTTCTGCTTCGGTGGTCGCCTTTTCCATTTCCTGCCTTTTCCTTTCATCCATGTACCAGCGCTCGGTCATCCTGACTGCAACGGCTACGCAGACTATGCCGGCATACACCAGGAGGTTGCGGGGGATGAAACTGAGCTGGTCAAGCATCTCCTTCTGGGGGAGCGGCGGTCTCGGACCATGTCCTGGTCCATGGCCTAATCCATTGCCTGGTCCAGGGCCGTGGCCTGGTTCAGGCATCATCGGAGGCTCAGGATGCAACTCTTGAGAAGGTATCGGAATGGCATACTTGTAAGCCAGGTGGATCAGTACGCTGACCGTTGCCACAAGCAGGGCGTTCCAAAGGAGGAACAATCCTATCCTTCTGTCGTAAAGGTACTTCCGTATGAGGTAAAAGTAGTTGACATAAAAGATGATTATAAAAGAAATGTAGGTGGGTATGAAACGGCTGTAGTCAACTCCACCATGGAGGGGATGCCCTGGCCTTGGGGAGAAGAATGGCATGCCGAACAGCACCACCCAGATTGCAATGTGCAGGAGCCAGATGTAATTCCTGCGAGTTCCTTCCTTGCTCATTATGGCAAATATAGCATTTTCTTGATTCAGGGCTGACTCAAATCGACAAATCACATGTCAGAGTCGACAAAAATCAATTGAAATGGTTATTTTTGGGATAAGTATGAAAACTCTCAGATATCTTTTCCTCGTTCCGGTGGTTGTCAACCTGACCGGCCAGCTGCTGGAGTCCCGGCTGCTTGAAATGTGCTCCAAGCCTTTCCTGATGCCGTTGCTGGCTCTGTCAGTCTTCCTTTACATGAAGGACCATGCTGTGCGCGGACCGCGGGTGCGTACCATCGTCAGTGCTTTGATCTTCGGCGCGATCGGTGACATATTCCTCATGATGGGGGCTGGCAGTGCCTTCGTCATGGGGATGGCAGCTTTCTTTATCGGACATGTCTGCTATTTCTGCACTCTTCCCGCACCTTGGAAAGTCAAGGGCATTTCAGGCAAGGTCCTGTCATTGCTGCTGCTGGCCGCATTGATCTTTGCCGTAGTCAAGATGGCTGGGACATTCAACCTCGGTCTTCCCCTGATGCGCATCGCCGTTCCGGTTTATGCATGTGCTTTCGCTTTCCTCATCCATGCTTGCATAGTCGCAGCCATCGACAGGAAGAAACCTCTCTACTTGCTGACAGCGCTTGGATTTGCCATTTTCGCTTTCTCGGATTACTTCGTGGCAATCGGTGCTTTTACCCAGACCCATGTGCCAATGAGAGGCTTCATAGTCATGTCCACCTACATCCTGGCCCAGGTTATTGTTTCATATACATTGGCAAGGGAAGAAGTGCATGAATTGGAGAAAACCGCCTATGGCGTCCGGTTGAGAAGGCTTTATGCCTTGTGGGATGCGTTGAAGGCCCATGAGGATGGATTGTCCAAAGTATTCATCAAGGATTTCGGGAAAGGGGAGTTCGAGACATATACCACGGAGATAGGGTACTTGTACAATGACTTGCGATTCACAATCTCTCATCTTCGGGACTGGATGGAGCGCAAGGCAGTGCCGACTCCCTTCGTCCTGTGGCCGGGCAAGAGCCGGATCCTGTACGAGCCCTATGGGAAGGTCTTGATAATAGGCCCTTTCAACTATCCTCTTCATCTGGTCATCGCCCCTCTGACCGCGGCATTGTCGGCAGGCAACACTGCGGTGGTCAAATTGTCTCGGCAGACACCGGCAGTGTCCGGCGTCATTGCAAAGATGCTTAAGGAATCTTTTGCGGAAGATGTGGGCGAGGTTCTGGGAGACGACGTCTCCAATGAAGCTATGCTTTCCAGGAGGTATGACTATATCTTCTTTACAGGAAGCCCCAGGGTAGGGAGCATAGTGATGGAGGCCGCTGCCAGGAACCTGACGCCTGTTACGCTGGAACTTGGGGGGAAGAGTCCCGCCATTGTCTGCAACAGTGCCTCTGTCCGCCTTGCATGCGAGAGGATAGCCAAGGGAAAGTTCCTTAACGCCGGCCAGACTTGCGTAGCGCCTGACTATGTCCTGGTGCATGAGTCGGTGCACGATGAATTCATCTCCGTGATGAATGATGTGATCCATGAATATTTCGGCGACATTTCCGTGAGGCCGGCTGAAATGACCCTGGTTGCGACGAGGCGCCATTTCGACCGTCTCGCTGCCCTCATCCCCGCATCTGCGGAGGTGGTTATCGGCGGCTACACGGACGAAAGCATCAACTACATCTCGCCGACAGTGATCGACAATGCCAGCTGGACCGATCCGGCCATGCAGGAAGAAATCTTCGGGCCGATCCTTCCGGTAATATCATTCCAGGACCTCCAGACCGAAGTGATAGACAAAGTCAAAGCCGGAGAAAAACCCCTGTCGCTTTATATATTCAGTAAGAACCGCTCAGAAATCAACTCTGTCCTTTCACAGGTCTCCTACGGAGGTGGTTGCGTCAACGAAACGATAATGCATCTGGGCAACGAAAACCTTCCTTTCGGCGGGGTAGGAAACTCAGGCATCGGAGCATACCACGGCCATGAAAGCTTCCTTACCTTCTCCCACAGCAAATCAGTCCTCTACAAGTCTTCCTGGCTCAACTTCGACCTCCTCAAACCACCGTATGGGAAGAAGCTCCGCCTGATAAAGAAAGTATATATTGTCATCCTCATTCTTGCATCAGCGAGCCTTTCATATTCCCAAACTTACACCAATCCCATCTGGGGTGCCAATGCTCCTGATCCTACGGTTATCCATGCATCTGACGGAAAGTATTATGCCTACACTACGCAGGGTGCCGGTCCTGATGGAAGCAGGTGCAGGATACAGGTTCTTTCTTCCTCGGATCTGGTTCATTGGGAACATCTGGGCGATGCCCTTCCTGATCCTCCTGTCTGGGCCAGGACTACCTATAATTTCTGGGCGCCTCATGTGATGGAAGCCAATGGAAAGTATTATATGTACTATTCCGCAGAGCCCGATCCTGAGGTCAAGACTGGAAAAGACCTTGGTCTTTGCCTTGCCGTTGCCGTTTCCGACACTCCGGAAGGGCCTTTCAAGGATTCTGGGAGGCCGCTTGTCAGCGGCGACTCGTTCATCAATATCGACCCCATGGCGTTCAAGGATCCGGTTTCAGGCCGGCACTACCTTTACTGGGGCTCCGGTTTTGAGCCTCTCAAGGTCAGGGAACTTTCAGATGACCTGATGAGTTTCAGGAAACGTTCAAAGGTCAAGGAACTTGTCTATCCCTTCAAGAAGAGCTATCAGTTCCTGGTCGAGGGTTCCTGGGTCATCTATAAAGATGGGTGGTACTATCTTTTCTTCTCAGGAGACAATTGCTGTGGGGAGAAGGCGCATTATGCTGTGATGGTGGCTCGGTCCAAATCCCCGGAAGGGCCTTTCGAGGTGCTGAAAGACAAGGAGGAGGGGGATCGTCCAATCCTCCAGGCCGGCGGAAAATGGATTGCGCCAGGGCACAATTCAGTCATCGAAGATGCCGATGGGGCCCTGTGGATCATCTACCATGCGATAGACAAGGATAACCGCTACACGGATCTTGAACATCATGCCGGTGACATCCGGGTCATGATGATGGATCGCCTGCTGTTCAAGGATGGCTGGCCGGTAATCGATGGCGGCATTCCCTCAGCCGCTCCCACTCCCGCACCCGTTACGCGGTGAGGAGCTTCTTGACGATTGTGGAGATCGTCCTGCCGTCGGACAGGCCGGCAAGAGCCTTGTTGGCGGCGCCCATGACTTTGCCCATGTCCTTGATAGAAGAAGCACCGACTTCAGCTATGATGGCCTTGACCTTCTCCTCGACTTCCGCTTCGGAAAGCTGCTTTGGAAGGTATTTTTCCATAACGGCGGCTTCAGCCATCTCGTTGTCGGCAAGCTCCTGTCTTCCGGCTGCAACGAACTGTTCCGCAGCTTCCTTACGCTGCTTGACCAGTTTCTGGATCATCTTGAGAACGTCTCCGTCCGTCAGTTCCTTCGATCCGCCTTCTGCCGTCTTGAAGAGCAGGATTTCACCTTTGATCGCCCTGGTGGCTGCAGTAGCGACTGCATCATGGGATTTCATGGCAGCCTTTATGTCTTCTTGAATCTGTTGTTCCAGTGTCATATTGAAAGTGTTTTAAAAGTCATCAATGCAAAGATATCAAAAAGTTCCCTATATTTGTCCATCAAACCAATTCTCTCAGAACATGAAGCAGATCTCATTCAGATTGTCTATCGCCGCTTTGCTGGCGGCTGTCTTAATGGTTGCCTTGCCATCATGCGGAAACAAGGCCAAGGATTCATCTTGCTGTCCTGCAGTGGAGTTCTCCAAGAAACTGCCGGTCGGAGTACAGCTTTACAGCGTCCGTACCAACATGGAAGAGGACATGTACGGCACGCTCAAGAAGATTCGCGAGATGGGTTATGCCGGAGTCGAGTTCTATGGCGAGTACTATGGCCATTCAGTTACCGAGGTAAAGCGCTGGTGCACCGAACTCGGGCTTATCCCGTTCTCAAACCATGTCCCTTTCCAGCAGATGATCGACGATGTCGACAAGGTCATTGCGGAGAACACAATTCTTGGAGTCCAGTACATTGTCTTCCCTTACATGGATGAGGCCAGCCGTCCTGGAATCGATCCCGAGCAGTTCAAGGCTACTGTCAAGAAACTCGGCGAAGTCGGCGCCAAGGTCCGCGAAGCCGGTTTCCAGCTTCTCTACCACAACCATGACTTCGAGTTCGCCAAACTGCCTGACGGAACCGTTGGCTATGACTATATCTTTGCCAACAACGACAGGATCAACCTCCAGAACGAGATTGATGTCTGCTGGGCCGACTATGCAGGTTTCGATGCTGCAGAACTGCTCCGGAAATATGCCGGCAACGTCCCAGTTGTCCACATGAAGGATTACAAGCTGGAAGGCCATCTCAGCAAGGCTCCTTATGCTCTTATCGGTGTAAGCACGGACAATTCAATGAAGGATGAGGGCGGCTGGTTCGAGTATCGTCCTCTCGGCAGCGGCCAGATGGACATCCCGGGGATCCTCAAGGCTGCCATCGAAAGCGGTTCCCAGTGGCTCTGTGTTGAGCAGGATGAACCTAGCATGGGACTCGACCGCCTCCAGGGTGTGGCAAAGAGCGTCGAGTATCTCCGCTCCCTCGATTTGATGTAGCCACATCGCATAAAAAGAAAAGCCGCTCTCGGTGAGGGCGGCTTTTTCTTTTACTGTTAATCCTAGAGCTGAGGGCCAGCCTTGACAAGGGCCTTTCCAGCCTTGTTGGACTCGTACTTGTGGAAGTTCTTGATGAACCTTCCGGCGAGATCCTTGGCCTTCTCCTCCCACTGTGCGGGATCTGCGTAGGTGTCGCGAGGATCGAGGATTCCGGTGTCGACTCCTTCGAGTACCGTAGGGACGGTGAAGTTGAAGTAAGGAATCTTCTTGGTCGGGGCTGAATCGATGCTGTGGTTGAGGATGGCATCGATGATTCCACGGGTGTCGCGGATAGAGATCCTCTTGCCGGTTCCGTTCCATCCGGTGTTCACGAGATAAGCCTTGGCACCGCTCTTCTTCATCCTCTTTACAAGCTCCTCTGCATACTTGGTAGGATGGAGCTCAAGGAATGCCTGGCCGAAGCAGGCTGAGAAGGTAGGAGTAGGCTCAGTGATTCCACGCTCTGTTCCTGCGAGCTTGGCGGTGAAGCCAGAGAGGAAGTAGTACTTCGTCTGCTCGG
>CADBMD010000158.1 GCA_902795735.1 uncultured Bacteroidia bacterium | reverse complement strand
TTCCGTTGGGATTCGAACCCAAGACCCACAGCTTAGAAGGCTGTTGCTCTATCCAGCTGAGCTACGGAACCAGTCCACTTTGGAAAAGTGGTGCAAAGTTACACTTTTTTTTACTTGAACAAAAACTTTGGCTCCCATACGTAATCATGGCACATGGATAGTGTTCATTTATAGGCTTATGGATACGCCTCCAAGGAAAGTCGCCCCAGGCATGGGGAATCCATCCATGGTCGAGTAGGTTTTGTTGAGGAGGTTCTCTCCTCGTACGAACAGGCTCATCCATGAAGTGGCCTGCCATGAGAAACGGCACTTCAAGTCAACATAGTCGCTGGTGATGGTTGAGTCTGAATCGGAGATGTGAAGGTCCTTTATGCCCATGGCTCCTACGTTCAGGCAGAAATCCCCGAAGTTCCATGTTCCTGAAACATAGGCCTTGTGCCCAGGAGCCCCGGTGTAGATCTTGCTCATGTGGAGATAGCTGTAGTTGGCGTTGAATTTCAGGTTGTCCAAGGCTTGCCAGGAAGCGCAGAACTCAATTCCGTTGTTGTGGAAGGCTCCGATGTTGTGGTTGGCCCTCCAGCCGTCCACCACGCCGACTTCCACAATGTTGGAACCATCAGTATGGTACAAGGAAAGTTCCGTGTTCAAGCGTCCCTCGAGCCATCTTTTAGAAAGAGTAAGGTCGTAACTCCAGGCTTCCTCTGGCTCAAGGTTTTCGTTGGCAACTCCATACATGTAGAGCTCGCGCAGGTTGGGGGTGCGGAACCCCTTTGATGCCGACAGCTTTATGCTGGTTCCAGGGGCGGCCAGCCAGCTGACACCAGCTTGGGGAACCCATTCTACTCCGTAAAGGCTGTGGTTCTCTACTCGGACTCCTGCATCGAAAGTGAACGGACCGGCGAACTGCTGGGCAAGGATGTAGGCCGCTTCTTCATGGAGCTTCTTATGGTCGGCATAATATTCAGTGACAGGATTGCGGTAGGCGTCGCCACCATAGTACTTCATGTCGATGCCGCCGGTGACGGAATTGCCTTTGAAAAGCTTTACGGCCTGGAAAAGGTTGACTCCGCCTTGCCAGTCGGTACTGTGGAAGAGATATTCTTTCGGAGAACCACCTGCAAAATAGCCATCGTTGATGATGTGGTTGCCTCTGTTGAAATAGAGGTTGAGGCCACCGTCGGTCCTGTCATAATGATTCTCGAGAGAGATCCAGGACATCAGCCTGGTGATGTCGGCATTCCCGTCGAGAAGGGGAGAATCTTCCTTGCCAGGATTCTCTGAATATGCATTCAAGATGTTTCCCTCGGCACTGACTTTCCAGGCATCGGAAATCTTGTAGGACGCCTTCAGCAGGCCATTTGCGGAACGGAATGCGGAATTGGGACGATGTCCGTCAGACCTGTTGTAGCCGGCATTCGCGACGATGTAGAACCTGTCTGTGGCATATTGATCTGTGGCGGAGGCCCTGAATAAGCCATACGATCCCCCCATTACTTTCGCATTGATCCTGTTACCAGTAAAGTCGGGCTGGCGGGTCAGGATGTTGATGGCTCCGCCCATTGCATTGGATCCGTAGATGACGGAAGCTGCGCCTCTGGTCACTTCTACCCTTTCAGCTAGGTCGGACAGATACTCGTCTGCAACGGCATGGCCATAGATGGACATGTACTGAGGATGTCCGTCAATCAGGATGAGTGTCCTGCCGTTTCCTGCCCCGAAGCCACGGAGGTAAATACCTCCGGCAGCATTTGTGGAAACTCCGTAACCGGTAACGGTCCTTGAAGTTACGAACAGGCCGGGGACTTCCTCCATAAGCGAAGGCATGAGAGCGCTTTCATCACTGTTTTCGATGGTACTGCGCCCGATAACTGACACAGGAGCAGGGAGACGGAACCTGTCCATCTCAATCCTGGTGCCGGTTACGACGGAGGTTTTCAAAGTGTCGGTTATTTCTTTTTCTGGCTCTTCAGGCGCTGCTTTTGCCACCATGGCGGAAGCAAATGCGGCTATGGTTAAGAGAAACATTCTCATCATAAGTCCGTTATTTTCTGCAAAGTAACGTGATAGCTTCCAAAACGGATTGACTGAAAAGTCCAACTTATTTGACTGAAAAGTCCATTTAGTGTTTATCTTTGCACTGAAATGACAGGATACAGCAGAAACAATCAGTCGGGAGTAGTCTTTTCCCGAGTCGACAGGGAAGATGTGCGAGGGCCGCAGCACATAAAGGAGCATACCCTCCTTTACATTGCATCGGGCCGTGCGGAAGTGGTGTTCAATGGCCGGCATACACCTCTCGAGGCTGGAGATTGCGTGTTCTTGAGGAAGGATCACCGTGTAGTCCTGGACGCTTGGTCCCCTCAGGGTGACATGCCGTTCAGATCGATAGCCCTTTTTTTCTGTAGGAAGTTCCTGTTGTCGTATTTCAGGAGTTTGTCCAAGGAATATCTCCCATTGGATGTCTTGCCTCAGGATGATGCTGTCCTCAAGATTCCGGCAGGTCCGTCTCTCGAAAGCCTGTTCCTGTCGCTGACTCCGTATCTGGATTCATCGGATGCCCTTCCTGAAGAGGTCGCCTGGCAGAAACGACGTGAGGGGTTGAGGTGCATCCTGTCTGCTGACAGGCAGTTCTATGCTTCATTGTTTGATTTCACGCAACCTTGGAAGATAGATCTGCTTTCATTCATGGAAGAGAACTATATGTATGACCTCTCCCTTCCTGAACTTGCTCGTTACACAGGAAGGAGTCTTTCTTCTTTCAAAAGGGATTTCAAGAAGATAAGTGAACTGACTCCGGAGAAGTGGATCGTCAGGCGTCGGCTTAAGGAAGCTCACAGGCTGCTTTCCGAGAGCGACTGCATGGTGAGCGAAGCGATGCTTGAATCAGGTTTCAAGGACCCGGCGTTTTTCTCCAGGGCCTACAAGGGATTCTACGGATACTGTCCGAGGGAGACGCCCCCGGCTTAGGCTTTTTTCTTCGAAAGCAGTTCAAGACAAAGCACAAGTCCGGCTCCGACGAGGGCCCACAGGATTGCACCACCTATGTGCATCGTTCCGGCTGGAACGACGTTCAGAGTGTTGGCTGCTTCATTTGCCGCCTTGTCAGCCCATGGCCACACTTTGACGAGAGCTCCAATGGTGAAGCCAATAAGTACCAGGAGGGTAGGCCTTTCATATTTCCCGATCAGCCAGTGCAGGAATTTCGAGAATGCGATTATCCCGATGGCGCAGCCGATAGCGAAAACCACAAGGACGGGAATGTCCAACTCGCTTACGGCCTTCATGATGAACTCGTATTTCCCCAGCAGGACCAGTATGAAGCTGCCCGATATTCCGGGAAGGATCATCGTGCAGATGGCTATCGCTCCGCACAGGGCGATGAACCAGAGGTCTGAAGTGGTCTCGGTGGGGGACATCAGGCAGATGAAAGCGCCGAGGATGATTCCAAGCACAAGCCACAGGCAGTCCTTTCCCTTCCATCCTTTTATGTCAGACAGCATGAATATGGCGGAGACTATTATCAGGCCGAAGAAGAAAGCCCATGTCTGGACTGGATGATGCGAGAGTACGTACTCCATGAGCTTTGCCAGGGAGAAGATGCTCAGCAGGACACCCAGGGCAAGCCAGAGCAGGAAAGTCCCATGGATTTCCTTCCAGAAATCGCCGAAGCGGCCTTTGAAGAGCATTTTCCATGAAGAAAGGCTCATCAGGGCATTCAAGGATTCTATGAGTTCATTGAATATTCCGGTGAGGAGGGCGATAGTGCCTCCGGACACTCCCGGAATGACATTCGCCGCACCCATGGCGTAACCCTTGAGTGCGACGATCAGGTTCTTGGTCAAGCTTGACATTTCCTATCTTATCTTTCCGAGGTAGTTCTTGATGGCATTCCAACTTTCAAGCTGGGAAATGTTCTTTCCAGCGGGGTCGGTTATCACCAGGTCGAAAAGGTTTCCTTCCATCTGCTTGCGGCCGATCTTGAAACGGGCCTTCGAGGTCTTTGTGAGGTATTCAATCGCAAATTCCGGTTCTTTGATCAAGGAGATGAACAGGTCCGGATCCTCTTTTTCCATGACACCCAGCTTGTATTTAGAGGGCCTTCCGATCCAGTCCAGGTCTTTCTTGGTGATGGTGGTCTGGATGCTTGTGATGAGCCGGTCCTCGCTTCCTATCTTGCGGAAATCCTGGAAGAACACGGACCCTCTTATGTCCATGCTCCTGAAATAGTTCATTATTGCAGACTTGCAAGTGTCGTAGGAGGTGTCCTCCACATCGATTATCGCCACATATGACTTGATCTGGGTCAGGGGCAGGATTCCAGTAGGAATCGAACTCGCATGCCTTTTCAAGCTCCTTTTCCTGAAAATATTCTTGACAAATTCCAACATACCCTAACTATTGAATGCAGCTATGAGATCCCGGATCTCCTGTTTGGCATCCCTCCACCTGGGGACATCTATCTTGGTTCCTATCACTTCGACCACCTTTGCCGCAATTATCGAGCCGATTTCTCCGCAAATCTTCAGCGGCATCCCAAGAGAATGCGCATAAAGGAATCCTGCAGCGTAGGTGTCGCCGGCTCCAGTGGCGTCGACAGTGGCCGCGGGCCAGGCGTCAATGTAGTGATATTCATCACCTTGCTTGACCATGGACCCATCTTTTCCAACTTTTACGACAGCGATTTCGCACTGCGATGCGAGCATGTCGAGGGCTTCCCTGGGTTCAAGTTTGGAGTAAGCCCTGGCTTCGCTTTCATTTGCGAAGATGATGTCTATGTATTTTTCGACGAGGTTATGGAAGAAGGCTTCATTGGATTCCACCACGTTGTAGGAAGCCATGTCAATGGAAATCTTGCAGCCGGCATCCTTGGCCATCTGCACGGCTTTCCGGATCAGGTCCTGGTTCTGGACCAGATAGCCTTCGATGTGGAAATAGTCATACCCTTCGAAGTATTCCGGCTTCAAGTCCTCCGGAACCAGTTCCAAGGCTGCCCCCATGTAGTCGGCGAAGGTCCTTTCGGCATTGGCTCCTGTGATGAAGCACATGGCGCGGCCGGAACCCTTGGTGCCTTGAAGGAGTGTTGTCTTGACTCCGAACTGCTCCAGGGTGCTTTTGTACAGGAGGCCGAGCTCGTCGTTGCCTATCTTTCCGATAAAACCGGACGGCATCCCGAATATCGAGGTGCAAGTGATGGTGTTGGCCGCAGATCCTCCTGGTACATATTTGACTCCGAATTCCTTGAGTTTGGACCAGATACGGTCTCCTGTCTCAAGGTCGACATGCTGCATGCTTCCCGGAGGAAGATGGTACTCTCGAAGCATCGAATCGTCAGGGAAGACCGCCAGGATGTCCGTCAGAGCGTTCCCTATTCCTAAAATGGATTTCATACTATTCTAATTGGCAACTCACAAATTTAACGATAATTTGCTTAAATTTGTTACCATGAACAAGAAGGTCGGGAATATTCTTAAATATTGTGTGTCGATCTTGGTTGCAGCGGTACTTCTGTATTTCGCTTTCAGGAACATCAAGTGGTCGGATTTCTGGATGGCCCTCAAGGCTTGCAGATGGGAATATGTCGTCTTGTCCATGCTGTTCGGGGCGCTGGCCTTTTATCTGAGAGGCTTGAGGTGGCGGGAACTTCTTCGCCCGATAGACAGAAGCACGTCCAGGATAACTTGTTTCAATGCCATAAACATAAGCTACCTTGTCAACCTGGTCCTTCCGAGAGTCGGAGAAGTTGTAAGGTGCGGCTACATCACATCCCATTCCAGGAAGGTTGCCGGAGAAGACGGGCAGTCCCGTCGTCTGGCCTCTTTCGACAAGGTTCTGGGAACCGCCGCATTGGAGAGGTCTGCAGACCTGGTCATGATGGCGGTGACACTTACGACCTTCCTTTTGTTCACATGGAACAGGTTCGGGGGCTTTTTCTCCGAAAAGATTTTCAGTGCAGCATCCGGGAGGGTCACTACAGGCAAAGTAGTGTTGCTGGCGGTCCTTGTCGCTGCCGCCGCCCTGGCGGTCTGGGCTGTCGTGCATTTCGCAGACAAGTGGAAACCCCTGAAGAAGGTCAAGGATTTCTGCGTCGGGCTCTGGCAAGGTTTCATCAGCTGCATGAAGATGGACCGGGCCTGGTGGTTCTTCGTGTTGACCGTCCTTATCTGGGGCTGCTATCTTATGATGAGTGCGACCATACTTTGGGCCGTCCAAGGCATAGACACTTCGATGGTTTCTTCAGGGCTTGCTTCTTCCGTAGAAAAAATCCAGGACGTCGGGATGGTTGATGCTCTTTTCCTCATGCTGGCAGGAAGCCTGGCATCGATAGTCCCTGTTCCCGGCGGTTTCGGAGCGTTCCATTTCATCGTGGCCGGAGCTTTGTCATCGGTTTACGGACTGCCTTTTGAGTTCGGGATCATCTTTGCCACACTTTCGCATGAGTCACAGACGATAAACCAGGTTATCTGGGGCTTTGTCTCCTATGTCTGGGAACATCTCAGACGCAAGGAAGCCGTTTCTTGATTATTGAAAGACGATCGTTGATATGAAAAAATTCTTTTTTGCCGTTGTTTTACTGCTTGGAATGGCATCCAGCCTTTCAGCAGAAGAGTATTCATGGAAAGCAAAATGGATAACCAAGCAGGATCTCCAGAGCGAGACCAATTCCTGGCTGGCTTTCCGCAAGGATGTGCAGATCGACAAGGTGCCCCAGTCTCTGGTTGCGAGGATTGCGGCTGACACAAGGTACTGGCTGTGGATCAACGGGCAGCTGGTGGTCTATGAAGGGGGACTGAAGAGAGGTCCGTCCATGGGTGACGGCTACTACGATAAGGTGGAGATCGCCCCGTATCTGCAAAAGGGTTCGAACCGTATCTCTATCCTTGTGTGTTTCTTCGGGAAATCCGGATTCAGCCACATGAGCAGCGGCATCTGCGCAATGATTTTCGATGCTCGCTGCCCAGAGGTCGAGATCCTCTCCGACAAGTCATGGCAGGCCAGTATCCAGCACGGATATGGAACTGCTTCTCATCGCAAGACCAACCACAGGCTTTCCGAGAGCAACATCCGCTACGATGCCAATGCTTTCAACTTCCATTGGTTCGATGAAAACCAGCCGGAGCGCCTGGGCGGAGCCCTTGAACTCCCGTTCGCTCCCGGGGATGCTCCGATGGGGAAACTTGTCGAACGCCCGACCCCTCTGTGGAAAGATTACGGTCTCAAGGAATATTCCTCCGTCCGCATGAGCGGCGACACTCTCTACTGCAAGCTTCCTTACAACTGCCAGTTCTCTCCTTTCCTGAAGGTTGAGGCTCCGGCCGGGAAGGTCATCTCGATGAAGACCGACCATGATGTCGTCAGCGGAGAGAAATGTGTGAGCGCTGAATATGTCACCAATGATGGAGTGCAGGACTATGAGAATTTCGGCTGGATGACCGGCGAACTCATGATGTACATCCTTCCTTCAGATGTGAAGGTTTTGGAAGTGAAGTTCCGTGAGACCGGTTATGATACGGAGTTTACGGGGACGTTCTCATGTTCGGATCCATTCCTGAATGAATATTGGAACAAAGCTGCCCGCACCCTTTACATCTGCATGAGGGACACTTACTACGACTGCCCGGACCGCGAACGTGCTCAGTGGTGGGGGGATGAGGTCAATGAACTCAATGAGGCCTTCTATCTTCTTGACCGCAAGGCAGACAAGCTTGCCTATAAGGGAATCCTGGAACTTGCCCGCTGGCAGAAACCTACGGGAGAACTCTATGCTCCGATCCCATGCTCGAATTATTTCAAGGAACTCCCGATGCAGATCCTTAATTCCATCGGATGGTACGGTTACCGTAACTATTGGTATTACAGCGGGGATGATTCCTTTGTCGCAGAAGTCTATCCGGCAATCAGGAAGTACCTGCATGAAGTCTGGGAACTGGATCCTGATGGTCTTCCGATCTATCGTACCGGAGCTTGGGACTGGCCCGATGCCGGTGCCCATCAAGACGGCCATGCGCAGTTGCATTGCTGGTACTATATCGCCCTCAAGGCAGAAGCTCTGTTTGCCCACATGCTTGGCCGTGAAGCTGATGCTAAGGAGATCGAGGCCATGATGGCAAAGATCTGCGAATCTTACAATGCGAAATTCTGGAACGGTTCCGCCTATGTGACTCCAGGTTTCAAGGATCTCCCTGACGACCGTGCCCAGGCACTTGCCGTAATTTCCGGAATTGCTTCACCAGACAAGTATCCGGCCATCAAAAAGGTCTTTGAGCAGAGGTACAATGCCACTACCTACATGTTCCCTTATGTCCTTGATGCACTTTACACGATGGGCGAGCCGCAGATGGCTCTCGACAGGATGCGTAAGATGTACCCGACCATAATGAAGGGAGATTGCAGCACCCTTTACGAGCATTGGAACTACGATGGAAGCTGTAACCATGCCTGGGCTGGAGCAGGAGTCATTTCGATGGTCCGCCAGCTTGCCGGAGTGGATGCCTTGGAGCCCGGTTACAAATCATTCTCTGTCAAGCCCCAGATGGGAGACCTGAAATGGCTGAAAACAGGTTTTGATACGAATTACGGCCGGATCGAAGTCTCTCTGGAAAAGAAGGGCCGCCGCATCGAGGCCATTATCACCGTTCCTGAAGGAACCACATGCGAAGCCGCCGGTAAGGTCCTTACTCCCGGCACTCACAAAGTCAGGATTTAGGACCATGGCAGTACTTCTATATCTTCTTTACGAGGGAGAACCAGGCGTCTGAAGTCTTGATATCACCCTTGGACCAGCATGATCCAACCTTGTAGGAGACGGTTTCTCCGGATGAGACGGTCTTGAGAATGAGTGCATGGTCGAAGGCGTCAGAGAACATTGCTGAATCGCTGCCAGGCATGCATACGGCGACTCCGAGCATTCCGTCTTCCGGCTCGGCGCTCTGGTCCGATGCCCTTTCCCAGATTGCAAGACGGTCAGGAGCTTCCAGCTGACTCTGTACCGTCTTCTGATCTCCATGCAGCTTGAATCCGGCGGCGATTGTCATGACTTCCGTTCCCGTAAAGGAATATGTGTCTTCTACATTGATGAAATACTCTCCGGCACAGACCGTTACTGTCTTGTCAAGGGAAACGCGTACACCATCCGAGGCTTCCCATTCGGGATAATGGAGGGCGAATACAACCTTTTCAGGTCCGGTCTCCAGGATTTCATAGGACCTGTAATTGGTAGCAGGGAAACACAACTTCCCGTCGATGAAAGGCACCGAGGCTCCGCCGCCAAGGCTTACAGCCACTTTGTAGCAATCCTTTCCACCGTGGTCATGGTGATAGTAACCTTCGTCTTCCATGGCACCTTTGTACCATTCGTCGGCTACCAGGCGTCCCGGCATCTTGACCCAGATGTCCAGCCCAGGGGAAGTGGGATTCCCTTCCAGGGCCTTGCCGTAGAAGCGGCCGGCAATAAGATCGTTCTCAAACACGAAATCATCAGCTCTTTCCGGAACGAAACGGGCCATGACTTTCTGTCCTGCGTTTTTCTTGCAACCTCCGAGAATGAGCAAGCTGGCGAAGGCCAGAAGCAGCATAAATCTTCTGCAATTCATATGATTACTTATTTTTCAAATATTTAAATACTTCGAGTCCTGAGAGCACAAGGGCCGCAGTCCCATAGACTTCATTCTTGTCGCTCGTGATGTTCTCTGGAGCGTCCCCGATCGCCTGGACGCTTCCAAGCATGCCGTTCGGATGGACGGCATCGACCATGGCACGCCAGCCTTTTTCGGCGTAAGGAAGATAGACATCCTTGTCCAGGACGCCGTTGTTGATTCCCCACCAGAGGGCATAGGTAAAGAATCCCGTAGCGCTTGTTTCGCGGTTGGGATAGTATTCCCTGTCCAGAAGCGAAGTGTTCCAATAGCCGTCGGCATCCTGGAGTGTCACGAGCCTGGACATCATTTCCTGAAGGAGTTTCTCATACTTGGGACGGTCAGGGTAGTCGGCCGGCAGTTGTGAGAGGACCCTGGCGATCGCCCCCACGGTCCATCCGTTGCCACGGCCCCAGAACATCTTTTCCCCATTCTTGCTCTTGATGGTCTTGTAGCGGGTGTCCCTGAAAAACAGCCTTTCTTCAGGGTCGTAAAGGGCTCTTACGGTTCTCCAGAACTCATTGTTCATGAATTCCCGGTAGTCTGGATTCCCTGTGATGTTCGCAAAGGCGGCAAATGTCGGAGCTGCCATGTAAAGGGCATCGCACCAGCACCATCTGACCTGGTTCCTGGAGAGATTGAAATCAAGGTCGTCGTCCATCTGCGGGTAGTATTTCATGAGGTTGTCCAGCCTTTCGATGGTAGGATAGATGGTTTTCCATCCTCCACGTAGGACTTCCAGCTGTCTTCCATAGTCGGCTATTGTGTCGATCAGGTAGCAGGGCTTTGGATCCTCTTCGTAGAGGTTGGCGTACAACATGCATACTGCGAGGTCGTTGGCAGGATTCAAGGTCCTGGCGGCAGGTTCATAGTTGACTTCCTCGGCCACATTTTTCAACCATGTCCTCAAGCCGCGGCTGTCATCCACGCAGGTCCATTCTGCAATCGCGCTCAAGAAAACTCCGTCAGCCCAGCCTGTGTAGCGGGGATTGAAGATTGCCCTGCCCACTGTCGGCATATTGTCTTTCTGCCAGCAGATGGCATCATTGACAACCTTTGCGACAGCATCCTTGTCAAGAGCCTTGTCACCGGAGACTTCAGCGAAATCCTTTGATTCGCAGATTTCGAAGGTCAGATCGTCTTTCGCCTTGTTTCCTTTGACAGAGAACACTATCCTGTAGAGCCGGTCTCCCCAGACATTCGATAATTTCTTGTCTTCCAGGGGCTTTTCCTCAATGGCAACGTCAAGTTTGGCTTCCGGCCAACTCATGCGGAGGGAGAAGCCATCGCCATTGAGAAGGATGTGACCGTTCTCTGCCTTGCAGGGGATGGGAGTCATGAAGACGATGGCAGATTCGCCGGATTTCTTTTTCAATGAATATGAATCCTTGACCGTGAAATCCTTTCCTCGCTTGAGGGTATAGCTCCGAACCCATCTTTCTATGCCGGTTTCTTCCGGGTAGGCCTTTGAAATGTCGGTCGAGAAAGACACTTGGCTGCCTGTCGCCTTGTAAGAGCAGTCCAATGCTTTGTAACGTGACCCTGGGAGTTGCATGAAGCCGTTGATTATCGGGAGATTATGATAGCCGGACTGCATTGACCAGATCTTGTACCTGTCTTCGCTGAATGTCTCTCTTGTGTACGTCCCCACGCCAGGGTCTATGAAGACAGGCTTGCCGTTGAAATACAAGACGAAAGAACCGACATCGTTGTGGTTGTGCTGTTCTTCGTTATGTCCGCCTTTGGCGGCAAAGAAGAACCCTTCGTTACTGTTTTCCCTGTCTCTTCCAACGGCCACCTGCAGGTCGGGCAAGTAAGTGTCGGCTATCAGGATTTCCTTTGCTCCGGACTCTTCAGGGGCTTCGAACAGGTTGGAAAGGGATTGCCCTACATCACCTGCAACTGCCGAGGAGGAATAGCCGGACTTTTCTGCCAGGAAGAGTCCGAAGGAACTCAAGGAGGCTTCCCCGATGTCCTGGCCGTAGCGAGCTATCCGGATTCCGTCCTGGCTGATCATGGCGGGGGCGTCAGCGAAATTGACATAGTTGACTCCGTTTCCGATGTACAGTTTATAGATGTACCGGCCCATCTCGGTGATGATCTTTTCCTTGAATATGTCGACCTTGCCTCCCGAGCACGATTTCAACAGTGACAGGTAATTGTACAGCATGCCTACTGCATGTCCCCAGTAAGAAGGTCCTTCATTGCAACCACCGTCTTCCGGATAGGAATTGATGAAGAGGTCGACGGACTGCATGGTCTTGCAGATCCCATCCAGTCGCTTTGCCGGGTCTGTTTCAAGCAGGAGGATGCTTGTCAGCACGTTGTAGCTGCACCAGGGTGTCCAGTTGTTGACGTTCCCGCTGTTCCATCCGGTGATCCACCAGAAGTCGTTCCTTGTGTAGTAAGGTTCAAGGACCTTCCTGTGCATTTCTTTCAGGAGCCTCTGGCTGACGATAGGGCTTACCTTGTCGAATTCATCATGGAGGAAGTACCAGATCCATGACAGGGTTGAAGCGACGTCACCCACTGTCAGGTCGATCACAGGGTTTGAATCGTCGGGAAGCTTGGTCTTCGGATGTGACTGTGAGTCACCATATTCATAAAGGTAGAAGGTCGCGGACATTCCCCAGTAGGTCTGTTCGCAGTAGGTGAACACTCCGTTGATTATGTCGTCCAGGAACCTCCCGCGGCCTTCCGTCAACTCGGCGAAGAACAAGGCTCTCAATGCCGAGAGACGTTGCGCTATGGCAGTGTCTATCACATTCCGGTTGCCCGTCCTTGAGAACTCAAGGTACATTGTGGGCAGGATGTTCGGCCAATCGTAGCCAAGGTATTTCTCCCCGGCTGCTATGGTAGCTTTCCGTTTTGCCTCAGGGATCTTTTCCCATGCTTCCCGGTCAGAGTAGGCAGGATACTTTACCCAGCTGAAATCATCAGTACAGAAACGGGAGATTTGGTCGCGGTTGTAGTTGCCCGAGAGCAGGTTCCTCTTCTCGTGACCGAATCCTGCCACGGAGATGAAGGCAACCAGCAGGATAAGGATCTTTCTCATTTCAGGTCTTTGGTCTCACACCAGTCCATGTCGTTGTAGTCGTCGTTCTCTCCGCACATGCCCCAGATGAAGGTGTAGTTGCGAGTGGCGCAGGCAGAATGGATGCTCCACTGCGGTGAGATCACGGCTTGTTCGTTGTGCATCCAGATATGCCTGGTCTCCTGCGGTTCTCCCATGAAGTGGCAGACTGCGGCATCTTCAGGTAGTTCAAAGTAAAAATACACTTCCATGCGACGGTCGTGCGTATGGGCGGGCATCGTGTTCCATGTGCTTCCAGGAGCAAGTTCCGTCATTCCCATCTGGAGCTGGCAGCAAGGCACTACTTCCTTGACAAGCAGGCGGTTGATGGTGCGCTCGTTGGACTCTTCGAGGGATCCCAGGTGCATGACGACTGCATCCTTCTTGGTAACTTTCTTAACTCCAGTCTCGCGATGGGCGGTTGCGGAGCAGAAATAGAAATGTGCAGGTTTTCCTGGATCGTCGCTCTTGAAAGTAATGTGGCGGTTGCCTCGGCCCACGTACAGGGCCTCCTTGTAGTCGAGATGATAGGCTTCATCACCTACCAGGACGGTTCCGGGGCCTCCCACGTTGATTATCCCCAGCTCGCGCCTCTGGGTAAAAAAGTCTGCTCTGAGGATTTCAGGGGCCGAGAGGAGCAAGTCCTCTTCCACCGGCACGGCTCCTCCTGTGATGATCCTGTCGAACATTGAGTAGACCATGTTGATCTCATCCGGGGCCATCAGTTTTTCCACGAGGTATTCCTTGCGGATCCTTTCAGTGTCATAATGTTTTGCGTCGAGGTTGCTGGAAGCCTGACGAACTTCACAATTCAGTTTCATATCTTTAATCTGTCTTTATTGTCATTTAGAGCGAAGCGAAGAATCTATTTCGGCTGTTTTCCTATGTACGCCAGTATCCCTCCATCAACATAGAGGATGTGACCGTTGACTGCGTCAGAAGCATGGGAGGCGAGGAACACAGCAGGACCTCCGAGTTCGGAAGGATCCAGCCAGCGGCCGGCCGGGGTCTTGGCGCAGATGAATGAGTCGAAGGGATGCCGGCTCCCGTCAGGCTGCGGCTCCCGGAGCGGAGCTGTCTGGGGAGTGGCTATGTAGCCGGGGCCGAGACCGTTGCACTGGATGTTGTATTCTCCATATTCAGAACAGATGTTCCGGGTCAGCATCTTCAGGCCGCCCTTTGCTGCTGCATAGGCGCTCACGGTCTCGCGTCCGAGCGCGGACATCATCGAGCAGATGTTGATGATCTTCCCTTCATGTCGCTCCATCATCTCCGGCAGCACGGCGGCACTCATGATGTACGGTCCCACCAGGTCGATGTCGATAACTTGCTGGAATTCCTCGCGTTTCATTTCGTGCATCGGGATGCGCTTGATGATGCCGGCGTTGTTGACCAGGATGTCGATCTGGCCGACTTCCTCATGGATTTTCCTGACCATCTCTGCCACGGCTTCTTCATCAGTCACGTCGCAGAGGTAGCCTTTGACATTCTCGATGCCGGCTTCCTTGAAGTTGGCAAGTCCCAGCTGAAGGGTCTTTTCATTCCTGTTGTTGAATATGATAGTCTTCGCACCGGCGGCTACGAAAGCCTTGGCGATTTCGAATCCGATGCCGTAAGCTCCTCCTGTGATGAGGGCGTTTTTTCCTTCAAGAGAAAAAAGATTAGTCATGTGGTGATATGATTGGGTTGATACTTTAGTCTTTACAAAAGTACAAACGATTGTACTAAATAACAAAATTTTCGTGTGGAAAAGCTGAATATTTTTCAATTTTTAAAAGAACGCTCATGAATATTTTATCTTTTTAACGAAAATAATTTGGAAATTGTGCAAACGTTTGTATTTTTGCAGCCATCAGTGACACTGACATGGTAACCATTTCTGACATAGCGAAATCTTTGGGAATTACCCCATCGACAGTTTCAAGAGCGCTTTCTGGTAGTCCCAGGGTGAGGCAATCCACTCGGGAGGCTGTACTCAGCATTGCCAAAAAAATGGGGTACGAGCGTAATGAAGCGGCTTCCAGCCTCAGGCGGGGGCGCTCCAAGGTAGTTGGAATCGTTGTCCCCAGGATCAACCGAGCCTTTTTCAGCAGCGCTATCAGCGGCGCGGAGTCGGTCCTTAACGAAAACGGCTACTCCGTCATCATCTGCCAGACGCACGAAAGCACGGAAGATGAAATCAAGGCTTTGCGGACCTTGATGAGCAACAGGGTCTCAGGAGTCCTTATTTCCCATGCCATAGTTTCCACCGACGGCACCCACATCATGGAAAACATCGGTCCGGACACGATCCTTGTCCAGTTTGACAGGGTTTTCAGCGCCCTCCCTGGACCGAAAATCGTCAGCGACAATTTCCGCGGAGCCTACGAAGGTACTCGCCATCTCATCGAGCAGGGTTACAAGAGAATCGGTAACATTGCCGGCTACATGTCATCAGAAGCCTACGTGGCTCGTCTCAATGGTTACAAGCAGGCTCTCACAGACATGGGCATGGAAATAGACGAGGACATCATCTTCTACGATGCCATCGTGCAGGAAACAGGTTATGAAGCGGGAAAGAAGGCCTTGGACCTTGGTTGCGATGCAATCTACAGCGCGGGAGATTTTTCGGCACTCGGGGCAATGATGGCGGCCAAGGAACGTGGATTGAGGATTCCGGAAGATTTCGGAATAGTCGGTACTGCCAACGAACATTTCACTGGCCTCATGACGCCATCGCTCAGTTCAATGGCCCAGCATCCTTATGAGATGGGGCGACGTGCGGCCCAGGCCTTCCTCACATCCTTGAAACCTGGGGCTAAGGTCGGCCAGATAGTGGTTCCGATGGAACTCAAAGCAAGGGAATCTTCCAACAGAAATAAAAGATAGCGACGATGAAGAGACTGATCTACATAACAATCCCATTGTGCTGCCTGCTCCTGTGCAGTTCGGCAAGGAAAGAAAAGCGGGAGTTCGATGCACTCTACAAGGACCTTCCCTTCAAGATGGAAAAGGTCTCAAGGCCCTCCATCCCGTCGCGCAAGGTTGACATAAGGGACTTCGGAGGGAGAGGAGACGGGAGTTTCCTCAACACGGAGGCTTTCAAGACTGCGATTGCCAGCCTTGCTTCGAAAGGAGGTGGACATCTGGTTGTTCCCGAAGGGATATGGTTCACCGGTCCGATAACCCTGGTTGACAACATAGACCTTCATGTCAGCAAGGGCGCGATAATAGTCTTTTCTCCCGACCATGACCTCTATCCCATCATCGACACGAACTTCGAGGGCCTTGACGTCCGCCGCTGCCTTTCTCCGATCAATGCGTATGGCGCTAAGGACATTTCCATAACCGGAGGCGGTGTAATCGACGGAAGCGGTGAATATTGGAGGGAAGTAAAGAAGCGCAAGGTGTCTTCCGACCAGTGGAAGGAAATCCTTAAACGTGGAGGTGTGCTTGCAGAAGATGGTTCCGTCTGGTATCCGGACGAAGGCTACATGAAGGCTCGCAAGACAGCAGGTTCGCTGAATTATCCGGATCCATCCTTGGACGAGAATGAAATCAAGACTTTCCTCCGTCCTGTGCTGGTCTCATTGAGAGAGTGCGAAAATGTGCTGCTTGAGGACTGCACATTCCAGAATTCGCCTTGCTGGAACATCCATCCTCTCTACTGCAATAACGTAATAGTAAAGAACATAACTGTCAGGAACCCGCATTATTCAGCGAACGGAGACGGCATCGATATCGATGCTTGTACAAACGTTGTCCTTGTGGGATCGTCATTCGATGTCGGAGATGATGCCATCTGCATAAAGTCCGGTAAAGACGAGGACGGCCGCCGCCACGCCAGGGCATGCAGCAACCTCATAATCTCGGACTGCACGGTCTATCATGGACATGGTGGTTTCGTGGTCGGAAGCGAGATGAGCGGAGGTGTCAACAACATCAAGGTCTCAGGATGCCGTTTCATCGGAACGGACGTGGGCCTGAGGTTCAAGAGTACAAGAGGGAGGGGAGGCCTGGTAGAGAACATCTGGTGCAACGACATCTACATGAAGGACATAGTTTCGTATGGCGTTATCTTCAATCTTTATTACGAAGGTGTCGCAGCGACCGACATGTCAGGTAAGACGGAATCCGACCTGAAACCGGTTGACGAGACCACTCCTGAGTTCAGGAACATGCATTTCAACGGTATCCTTTGTTCAGGGGCCAGGCAGTCGGTGTACATCAACGGCCTTCCGGAGCTTCCGATCAGGGGAATCGACTTCCATGATTGCATATTCAAGGCCCAGAAAGGCCGGGAGGTCCATTATGCGGAAGACATCATTTTCGAAAATGTTTCAGAGGAGATAAAGAAATGAGAAGGATACTGTTCACAATCGCTGCGATTGCAGCCGTCATCCTGAATTGCTCTTTCACCATACATCTCATGGGTGATTCCACCATGGCTGACAAGGACCTGTCAAATGGGAATCCGGAAAGAGGATGGGGCATGATGTTCCCCAATTTCATAGAAGGAGCCGAAGTGGTGAACTATGCGCAGAACGGCCGCAGCACCAAAAGTTTCATCGACCGCGGTCTCTGGGACAAGGTGAAAGCCAACCTGAAGGCCGGAGACTATGTATTCATCCAGTTCGGCCACAATGATTCGAAAGAAAGCGACCCTGAGAGATATGCCGCCCCATTCGGAGCCTATCAGGACAATCTGCGGCTGTTTGTAAGGACGGCCCTTCAAGCCGGAGCCAAGCCGGTGCTTCTTACCCCTGTCGCTCGTCGCTGGTTCACGGACGGCAGGCTTGACCGTAACTGCCACGGAGATTATCCGGAGGCCATGAAGCAGGTAGCTGCGGAATTCGGGATTCCGCTCCTGGACATCACCAAGAGCTCCCTTGATTGGATCGAAGGTTTGGGTGATGAGGCTTCAAGGCCTTATTTCATGTGGCTGGAACCCGGAAAGTATGCTTGTGCACCGGAAGGAAAGGTCGACAACACGCACACTAAGGCCAATGGTGCCAGGAAGGTCGCCCTGCTTGTCTGCGACGCAGTCAGGGAACAGCTTCCGGAACTTGCCGCCCACCTGACATTCTACGACATAGTGGTCGACCAGAATGGTTTCGGGGACTACATGACTGTCCAGGAAGGAATCGATGCGGCTCCGGACTACAGCCATGCCGCCATCACCAGGATACTCGTCAAGGCGGGGACCTACAAAGAGATGGTCACCATTCCTCACAACAAGTTCAGGCTCTTCATAAAGGGACAGGGCGCCGACAACACCATACTCACTTTCGACAAGTATGCAAAGAAGAAATGGGATGTGAACGGACTGGACATGGGCACTTCCGGGAGTGCTTCTCTCTACATCCATTCCAGTTATGTCACTATGGAAGACCTGACGGTGGAGAACAGTTCCGGCGAAGGCAAGGACATCGCCCAGGCGGTAGCCATATTCACTGACGGAGATTTCCTTTTCTTCCACCGCTGCCGCTTCATCGGCAACCAGGACACGGTCTACACCTACGGCCGCTACGGGAAGGATGGTGGCGTCAAGCGTAATTATTTCCTTGATTGTTACATAGAAGGGACGACCGACTTCATCTTCGGTCCCTCCATCGCATGGTTCGAGAACTGTCACATCCATTCGAAGAAGAACAGCTATGTCACTGCAGCTTCCACCTTCGAAGGCCAGAAATGGGGCTATGTCTTCCATAACTGCCGCCTCACGGCGGATCCGTCGGTCACGAAGTGCTATCTCGGACGCCCCTGGGGAGCCTACGCCAAGACGGTCTTCATTGAATGCGAGCTAGGCTCACACATCCTGCCGGAAGGCTGGCATGACTGGGAGAAGGAAGGGAAGCCCGACACCAAGAAGAACTCTTATTATGCCGAATACAATAATTCAGGACCGGGTGCGGCAGGAAAGAAGGAGAGGGTGAAATGGTCCCGCCAGCTCAGCCCTAAGCAGGCCTCTGAATACACCTTCGAAAACGTGATGTTCCAAAAACAGGACGGAATCGTCTGGAATCCTTTTGACAACAAATGAGACATTTTCTGAATATGCTGGCGGCTGTTGCCGCCTTTGCCGCTTGCTCGGCTCCTGCCCGGCTCTATGATGAGGTAGTGCGGAGCGAGATGGCACGTTGTCCTCAAGCCAGCTATCTGGACGGCCAGGAGGGCAAGCTGAAATGGAACTATACCACCGGCCTTGAGCTCAAAGCCATTCTTGACGTCTATTGTCATTCTGGGAGCAGGGATGAATCCCTTCTCTCCTACGTCGATTCCTGGTACGACGCCATCATTTCCGAGGACGGGAAGATATTCAAGTACAAGGTCTCGAATTATTCCACCGACCACATCTGTCCCGGCCGGACTTTGTTCCAGCTCTATGACATCACAGGGAAAGAGAAGTACCGCATGGCGATGGACACCCTCTACACCCAGATCCAAGGTCAGCCACGGACTCCCGAGGGAGGTTTCTGGCACAAGAAAGTCTATCCAGACCAGATGTGGCTGGACGGACTCTACATGGCCCAGCCTTTCTATGCGGAGTACACCTCCAGATATGTTCCGGAAAAACTCCGGGCAGCGAACTATGAGGACATCGCCCATCAGTTCATAACCGTAGCCCACCATACTTATGACCCGGCTACAGGCCTTTACCGTCATGCCTGGGATTCTTCCAGGAAGATGTTCTGGGCAGATCCTGTGACGGGGCAGAGCGACCACGCCTGGGGGCGTGCCCTGGGTTGGTACTGCATGGCCCTTGTCGAAACATTGCCATTGATTCCTGACGGAACCGCCGGAAAGGAAGAGATGATAAGCATTCTCCGTGGGATTTTCGAGAAGCTTCCGGCCTATGCAGACAAGGAGACCGGGATGTGGTACCAGGTCCTGGACAGGCCGGGAGCCGAAGGCAATTATCTCGAAGCCACCTGCTGTGCCATGTTCACTTACTCGATGCTGAAAGGAAGGCGCCTTGGCTATCTCGACATCCCGGCAAAGACCTGCAAGGAGACTTACGCGTCTTTCGTCAAGACATTCATTTCCCGGGATGGCTCCACAGTTAATCTGGATCACTGCTGCGAGGTGGCAGGTCTTGGCGGGAAGGAAAACCGTCGTGGCGACTACGACTATTACATAAACGAGAAAATACGCTCCAACGATCCAAAGGGCATAGGCCCTGCGGTCTGGGCGGCGCTTGAAATGGAAATGTTGAAATGAGTATCAGAAGGATAATCCTATGTGCCTTTGCCGTAATGGCAATGGTCATCTCTTGTGGAGGCGATGAACCGGAACAAAAGGACACTCCCGCTCCTGCGAGTCCTACGAATGTGGTCCTTCACAGTTCCACCGAGACATCCCTTACTTTCCAGTGGGATGTGGCGCAGGGTGCAGTGAAATACGAATGGTCTATTTCCGAAAACGGAAGCACGGCCGTGTTGCAGAGTGGAACCGCCAATTCCAGGAACGTGGTGATTACCAACCTTGTCTCCGGGAAGTCCTACAAGTTTTCAGTCACTTCCATCGGTGCAGATTCTGGATCTGGAGAGAAGAAATCCTCCACTGTCTCCGTTACGGCTTCGACGGTTTCCGAACCCCAGCCTGAGCCGGGGCCGGCACCTTCCTCCGGTTTTGAATATTCAAAATTCATGATTCCCGAAGCAGAGGAAGACGGTACAGCCAGGGCTTTCCCTGGTGCACAAGGCGGCGGAATGTACACGACCGGAGGCCGGGGCGGCGATGTCTATCATGTGACGAACCTCAAGGATTCCGGAGACGGTTCGCTCCGCTGGGCAATCGGTAAGAAAGGCAAAAGGACGATCGTGTTCGATGTCGCCGGAATAATCGAGCTGAATTCGACCCTCAACATCAACAACGGGGACGTGACCATTGCGGGCCAGACGGCTCCCGGGGACGGGATATGCCTGAAGAACCACACGTTGAGGATCAATGCGAGCAATGTGATCATCAGGTACATCCGTTGCCGAATGGGAGATGAGAAAGCCACGGCCGACGATGCCATGAACCTTTACACGGAAAGCGGCATCAGCGATGTCATCATAGACCACTGTTCTCTCAGCTGGAGCACTGACGAGTGCGGCTCATTCTACGGAATGACGGATTTCACCCTGCAGTGGTGCATCCTTTCAGAGAGCCTGCGCAATTCGGTGCATGACAAGGGGAAACATGGTTATGGAGGACTGTGGGGAGGAGAGAATGCGACCTACCATCACAACTTGCTGGCCCATCACGACAGCCGCAACCCGCGTCTTGACCATGACTACCTTTCGTTGCTGAAAGGGCCTGTCAGCCTGGTCAACAATGTGGTTTACAACTGGGGAGACAACAGTACCTACGGCGGAGAAAGCGCCAATGACGACAACAGTTTCCGCAAGTACAACATCATAAACAATTACTACAAGCCCGGTCCTGCCACCGCTTCAGGCAAGGTCAGGTTCATCGACCCCTGGACAAAGGACTGTGACAATTGCATCAAGAAGACCGGTGTTTCCACCATCGTTCCAGGACACTATTACATGTCAGGGAACATCATGGACGGCAATGACGAAAAGACCAGGGACAACTGGAAAGGGACCACGGCTTCATCCGAAGTCATAGCCAGGATCAAGTCTGACAAGGAATTTTCCTATGAAGGAAAAGAAACGTCCCTGTCGGTCGATTCGGCTGAAGAGGCCTTCACAAAAGTCCTTTCCATCTCAGGGGCGAGCCTCAGGAGGGATGAAGTCGACAAACGTGTGACGGAGGAGACGAAGACCGGGAAGTTCACGTTCCAAGGTTCGAACGGATCCTCAAAAGGCTTGATTGATTCCCAGGTGGATGTGGGGGGCTGGCCAGAGTACAAGGCCACTTCCGAAGAGACAGGGCGGGTTAAGGACACCGACAAAGACGGCATCCCCGATTATTATGAGGATCTTTTCGGCCTGGACAAGGACAAGGCGTCGGATGCAAAGGCAGTCAGCCTCGATGTGAACGGCCGCTATACCAACCTTGAAATGTACCTCCACTATCTTGTAAGAGAGATCGTGAAAGAACAATAACATATATAATCATTTATCATTCAATTACTTTATAATCCATGAAAAATCCAGCAAAGAAACTCATTCTCGCACTTCTCTGCCTGGCAACGTCGTGGTCCCTTTTTGCCCAGACAACCGTTAAGGGTGTCGTCACTGACGAATCCGGCGAACCTCTCGTAGGTGTCGGTGTCATGGTCGAGGGAACGACCGTCGGAACCATCACCGGAATCGACGGCGACTACACGCTCGTTTTGCCCGAGGGTGCAACCCGCCTGGTTTTCTCTTTCATCGGACTCAGCGACCAGACCGTGGAGATCGGCGGCCGCACACAGATCGACGTGGTCCTGAAAGAAGATGCCAACTTCCTCGATGAGGTGGTGGTGGTCGGTTACGCGACAGTCAAGCGTCGGGACCTCCTTGGCTCCGTTTCATCAGTAGGGTCGGACAAGATTGCCGAACAACCGGTGACTACGGTCAGCCAGGCCCTCGCAGGAAAGATGGCTGGCGTCTCGGTCGTCACTACTGAAGGCGATCCGGATGCCGACATCAAGATCAGGGTCCGCGGAGGTGGTTCGATCACCCAGGACAACAGCCCTCTTTACATCGTTGACGGTTTCCCTGTAGAATCAATCAATGACATCTCTTCTTCTGAAATCGCTTCTATCGACATCCTCAAGGATGCCTTCTCGACGGCTATCTATGGAAGCCGTGGTGCAAACGGCGTCGTCATCGTGACGACCAAGAGCGCTGAGAAGGGCCAGAAGATATCCGTGAAAGTGAATTCCTACTTCGGGCTCAAGACCATGGCCAACAAAGATGCCATCAAGGTCATGGACGCCGAGAACTTCATAAAGTTCCAGTACGAACTCGGCATGCTCAGGGACAACCTTTCAGATGTTTACCAGCCTCGTTTCGGAGCCTTCTCTGACATTGACCTCTACACCGGTATCCCGACCAACGACTGGGTGAATGCCGTATTCGGCAACACCGGTAGTTCCTGGAACACGGACTTTTCCGTTTCCGGCAGCAGTGAGAATGTCAACTGGACCCTCGGCTATGCCCACCTGGGCGACAACGCCATCATGAAGGGCTCAAGCTATGCCCGCGACAACCTGAATTTCAAGGCTCAGTTCATCACCGGAAAGACCACTTCCATTGATTTGAATACACGTTATTCAAGTACCAATGTGCGTGGTGCAGGCGCCAACTCCCTGAACGACAACTCCGGACAGTCTTCCAGCAACGGACGACTCAAGCATGCCGTCCTCTATGCTCCGATTCCCATCACCAGCAACATTGCATCCGATGACAACGAAGAAGATTACGGAGATGCCGTCCAGCCGCTTCGCGCCGTGACTGACAATGACAGCAAGCGCGACCGTACGACATGGAATGTCAATGCTGCTTTCAACTGGGAAATAATCCCCAACCTGCGCCTGAAAGTGGAAGGCGGCATGGAGGATTACCGCCAGACAGACAACCGTTTCTACGGCATGAGCACCTACACCGTGTATAACGCAGGAGCCCTCGGCCCCGCCGCCGTCTACACGGATGCTTTCAGGAAGAGGTACCGCAACACGAACACCTTGCAGTACAACCTGAGCGAGTTCCTGCCGGAAGACCATTCCCTGGATTTCCTCATCGGAGAAGAAATGACCATCTCGAAGAGCAATACGGTCACGATGAGTACTACAGACCTTCCGGAGTCGTTCGATTCACAGCTGGCTTGGAATTTCCTGAGCTCGGGAACCCCGGCAGCAGTACGTAACCACTACAATCAGAACGACAACCTTCTCTCGTTCTTCGGAAGGGTGAACTATGACTTCAAGCACAAGTATTCCTTCGGAGCGACCCTGCGTGCTGACGGCTCATCCAAGTTCGCCAAGGGCAACCGCTGGGGATTCTTCCCGTCAGCCGCAGCTTCATGGACGATTTCCAACGAGCCGTTCATGGAAGCTAGCAGGAGCTGGGTCGAGCAACTCAAGCTTCGTTACAGCTTCGGATCGGCAGGTAACAACAACATTCCTTCCGGAAGGATATTCAAGGAATATACATCATATTCAACGACGGATCCGACTTACCTGAACATCATCTCCACGTCTGAGACCTATTACATGGCAGGCAAGATCATGAACAATCCCGACCTGACATGGGAAACCTCGTACACCCACAACCTGGGTTTGGATTTCAGCCTTTTCCAGGGTAAATTCAGCGGAAGCGTCGAGGCGTACCAGAATGACACCAAGAACCTTCTGATCAATTACCTGATCAGCGGAACGGGATATGACAGCCAGTACAGGAACATAGGATCCACCCGCAACCGCGGTATAGAACTCACTCTCAACGCTCCGATCGTCCAGAAGAAGGACTTCTCGCTCAACCTGTCCGGCAACATCGCCTATAACCACAACCGGGTGACTTCCCTTGGCGGACAGACCAGCATTCCGGGCAATTCCGGATGGGCCTCCACGGAAATCGGCAACGACTACATAGTTGAAGTCGGACAGCCTCTTGGCAACATGTATGGCTATGTCTCTGACGGAATGTACACTGTCAACGACATGACTTACGATGGCAGCAGATGGGTCGCTAAAGAGGGTGTTCCGGATGCATCTTCCATCCTTGGATCCAACTATTTCAGGCCCGGAGCCATGAAGCTCAAGGACCTTGACGGGGACGGGAAGATCTCAGACAATGACAAGACCGTCATCGGGAACGCATCTCCTGATTTCACCGGCGGTTTCTCTCTCAGTGGTTATCTTAAAGGCTTCGATTTCTCGGCCAACTTCAACTACATGATAGGGAACCAGGTGTACAATGCCAACAAGATCGAGTTCAACTCATCCCGTAAGTTCACGACCCTGAGGAACCTCACCAGCATGATGAATGTCAGCGACAGGTGGACCAACATCGACTGGACGACCGGCGAACTGGTAAACGACCCCGACAAGCTCGTTTCCATGAATGCCGGAAAGATGATGTGGAATCCCGCAGTCCAGAATGCCGTCTTCAGCGACTGGGCAGTTGAGGATGCCTCCTTCCTCCGTTTCCAGAGCGCTACGATTGGTTACACGCTTCCTGAAGAACTGACCCAGAAAGTCTCTATCAGGAAACTCCGTCTTTACGTCACCGGAACCAACCTTTTCTGCCTGACGAAATACAGCGGCTATGATCCGGAAGTCGACACCCGTCGCTCGACGCCTCTGACCCCCGGAGTCGATTGCTCCGCCTATCCCAAGAGCATTGGTTTCGTCGCCGGACTCAATCTCACATTTTAATACCGAAAGACGATGAAAAAGATACTATATTACATCAGTGTAGTTCTCGTCGGAACGCTGGCATTTTCGTCCTGCGACCAGTTGCTGGACCAGACTTCTCCTTCAACTTCCGATGACGCGACCGTGTATTCCAACTATACGCTTGCAGAACAGACCATCTTCTCGATCCATATCGCCTTTGGTGAGCAGAACAGCTACCGTGGCCGTTTCCTGCCTTGGTACGGGTTCAACACCGATATCGAGTGGTACAATTCACCCAAGGCCAATGACCTTCCCAAGACGGCGATCGCTTCCTACGATGTCCGTGTGAACAACACGCAGCTCAACGATTCCAGGAATCCTTTCGCAGACATGTACAGCGGAGTAGAGAGGGCCAACCTGGCCATCGAAGGACTTCGCAAGTACGGCAATGTCGAGAACGACCCCGACATGGCTTACCTGCTTGGTGAAGCATTGACACTCAGGGCCATGATCTATTATGACCTGACCAAGGCATGGGGAGATGTCCCAGCCCGTTTCGAACCTCTGACTTCAGACAACCTCTATGTGGCGAAGTCAAGCCGTGATGAGATATTCAAGCAGATCCTTGCCGATCTGGATGAGGCTGTGAATTATCTTCCTTATCCTCTGGAAAAGAAGGTCACCGCCACTACTGACAGGGTCAACAAGGTTTTCGCAGAAGGTCTCTACGCACGTATCGCCCTTGCGGCGTCTGGTTATGCCATCCGTCCCGATGACGGAGCTGTCGGCACCGGCGACCTTGGAACTGTGCGTCTTTCAAGCGATCCCGAACTCCAGAAGAGCGTCCTTTATCCGAAGGCCCTGGCGCACCTCAAAGACGCCATTTCTTCCGGCACATGCTCGCTTGTCCCTGACTATGAGACACTTTGGCGCTCATTCAACGATATGGACTTGACCGCCGGAAAGGAATTCATATTCAACATCCCCTTCGGTGCCACCGACACCAAGGCTCGCGGACGCTGGAACTACACCTTTGCAGTCAAGAATGACAACGGCTCGATCTTCGGCTACACCTACAGCCAGGGAGGCGTCGCAGGTCCCACTCCCAACTTCTGGTTCAAGTACGACCCGAAGGACACAAGGCGCGACATCACTTGCGTGAATTTCAAGCATGACAAGACAGGAACCGTTCTGGCCGGCATCAATAACTGGTATTTCGGCAAGTACCGTTTCGAATGGATGAACAACATCCCTTACAAAGGCGGAAACGATGATGGTATCAAGCCTGTCGTGATGCGCTATTCGGATGTCCTTCTGATGGCTGCCGAGATTGCCAATGAGCTTGGTGAGGAATCATATGCAAAGGATTGCCTTACACAGGTCCGTGTACGTGCTTTCAAGGGCAACGAGGGCATCGCGGAAGCTTATGTCAAAGCCCTTTCCGGGAAGGATGCCATCTTCGAGGCTATCGCCGACGAGCGTGCCCTCGAGTTCTGTGGTGAGTTCCTCAGGAAAGCAGACCTTATCCGTTGGAACAGGCTCTATCCTGCCCTTTCTGCGGAAAAGGCAGACCTTCTTGACCTGGCCAACCGTGAGGGCGATTATTCCTACCTTACCGGTGATGTCTGGTACAGGCTTGCTGAAGATGGAGAGTCCCTGGAACTCTATGGACTCGGAAAAGACGATGTCGCTGCTCCCGAAGGCGCTTGGGAGAAGGAAAGCGGCTACGTCAGCAGCACTAAACTCAAGGAAGGTGACATAGCCCTCCTGTTCGAGCAGCCTGATGAAACCTCTTTGAACAGGCGGATGTTCTGGCCTATTTTCCAGTACATCCTTGACAACAGCCTGGGTAAACTGGTCAACGACTATAACTATTAGAAGTGAACATCAAGCATATGAAAACAATAAACAGAATATTCGCGGCGTTGGCCATTCTCGGGACTCTCGGGTTTGCCGGATGCGTGGATAATGAGTTCGATGAGATCACCGAGCTTAACCTTTCACGTTGCCTTGAGCCCGTAGGCCTGAATGCCCGCGTCAACAGTTCCTTGGGAGATGTCGTCACATTCTCCTGGGATGTTGCCAAGGACGCCCAGAGCTACCTGCTGACCGTTTACACCGACAAGGCAATGAGCCAGCAGTACCTCCAGGAGACCGTTTCTCCTTCCGCAGTTCCCTACCAGAAGAAACTGGAGGCCGACAAGACATTCTATTTCACGGTACAAGCTCTTGCCGACGGCAAGCAGGGTTCCAATATTGCAGCCTTCGGCAAAGGCATCAGCACCTATGCGGTCAAGGATAACCTTTATATGAAGGTTTCCGCCAGGACGGACAAGACTGTCTCACTGGCCTGGTCGACCGAGATCGCCGATTCAGACGAAGTTGACAGGATCGAGTACGGTTTCCCCGGTTCTGACGACCGTGGTTCCCACACCCTTTCTGCCAGCGAAATCTCAGAAGGTGCAGCGACTATAGATGGTCTGGAAGCTTCTACCAACTACGAATTCATCCTTTTCTACAAGAGCGCGGTCCGTGGACAGGTCAATGCCTGGACCACCCCTGATGTCAACGGCTACACCAAGGTCACAAGCCTAGACGCCTTGCTCAACGCTGTGAAGACACCTGGAGCCAAGATCCTTCTCGGCCTTGAAGGTTCTCCTTACGACATCGAGGCTCTTGACATCTCTAATGGATTCTCCATCCTGGGAGAAGGCGCCGCCGACGGCTCCATGCCGGTACTTACGGGTGAATTCCATGTCGCAGACAACTGGACTTCCGGCAGTGACCTCTATTTCGAGGGCGTCGAATTCAGCGGCAGACCTACGACCCTTGCTCCTTCCGGCTTCGGATTTGCTTTCCAGAACAAGAACGGAGGTACGGTTGGAGGAAAGGAGATCGGCAACCTTACTTACAAGAACTGCATAATCACCGGTTACACCAAGGGCTTGATGTACGAGTGGGGACAGCCCATGGTTTTCGGAGACATTACCTATGAGAGCTGCGAAATCAGCAACATCAACGCTGACGGTACCGTCGGTGGAGATGTCTTCGACATCCGCCAGGCGACGACCATCGGGAAGCTCTCTTTCGTGAACAGCACGATCTACCAAGGCATGCGTACCTTCGTCCGCATTGACGCAGGTACGCTCGGATCACTGGTTTTCGAAAACAACACACTGGCCAATCTCTGCTTCGTCGACAATGCCAACAATGCAGGTGTCTTCGGACTGCAGATTGCCCCTGGGTCCATGAGCTTCAAGAACAACCTCTTCCTGAACATGGTCGACAAGGCTACCCTCGGAAGCGCCAACGCCAAGTACAAGACAGCCGACGACCTTGGAGTCTCTGCAACCAACAACTGGTACTATAACCTTGTGGGTACTTATTTCACCGACTCATGGCCTGCAGGAAGGACTTCTTTCTCTGCTTTGGCCGAGGATCCTTGCTTCAATGCGGCAGGAGGCATGTTCAACTTGCTTCCAGATTCTGAAATCAACGGAGCCAATGTCGGAGCATCCAAGTGGTGGACTCCTTATGTCGAAGAGCCCGAGGACCTTACCCTGAACACATTGTCAGGCAACAAGACTTGGGATCTCTCCAACGCCAAATATTTCTCCGGAAACATCAAGAAACAGATAGTCCGTGACGGTCTCTTCATCTCAGGAGCCGAGAAGAATGCCATTGCTGCAGGTGATGGAACCCTTGCTTTCTCTGAGGCTGCGGTCACCAACCGCTACGGAATGCCGTCCGCCGGCTACCTTGCCTTCAAGGTTGACAAACCCGGTTCTCTGCTCATCAAGGCTGTCGATCCGGAAGGTCACGGCAACCATTTCGTCATCGGAGTTGGCCAGGAGGGTGGCAGTTCTGTTACTGTCAAGGGCGGAGTCTCTGCCCTGGCCGACATGGACAATGCCCAGAAGGTTTTGATTACCAGTATCACTGAAGAGTGCCTGGTGTACATCTATCCTTCAGGTCCCATCAGCCTCGAGCAGCTTGCCTGGTCGACCGATGTGACACCGGTCAACACAGCCCTTCCTACTCCGGAACCCAAGGCTTCTCCTTCTTCAATCTCTTCAGGCGAGTCTGCAGACATCACCATCAGCTGGCCTGCGATGGAGAATGCCGGAAGCTATTCCATTGTGTTCAACGGCAAGACTTATCCTGTCAGCGAAGGCAATGAATATGTCATCGGCGGCACAACCACAGGCATGCTCGATGCCGGAAGCTACAAGGTCGAGGTCTATGCCAACCCGGCTGCGTCTGACATCTACAACACCGAGTCGGCTGCAGGAGTCGCGGTCTTTGCCGTTCTTCCAAGGGGTGGCGGAGAAGGCGGATCGGCATTCGTCGTCACGAGTACCGACGAGCTTCTCGCTGCAATCGATGCCGGCAAGGAAGAGATAACCCTTGCCTCGGGAAGCTATGCCCTGGGCGGCCAGATGACGGTTTCCGCTCCTCTCAAGCTCATCGGACAGCCAGGAGCAGAAGTCACAGGAGCATTCAAGCTCAGCGGAGAGGTCGGATCGTTCGCGGTCGAGAGCCTTACTGTCAAGGCAGACGGACAGGGATGCTTCATCGAACTTGACAACAGCGAAGGTGTGAACGCCCTTGAAATCTCGGTCAAAAACACTGTGATCGACGGGTTCGCGAAGAGCGTGATCTATGCCTCCAACACGGCGGACAAGTTCTCAGTGGGAGACATCCTGTTCTCCGGAGTAGAGGTCGTGAACCACGGAACAGGACAGGGTGTGTTCGACCTGCGTAACGGTTCCTACGGCACCTTCACCCTGGAAGAGTCCACCGTCACCGGAGGACGCGACTTCCTGAGGATCGACGCTCCTTGCTCCATCGATGCGGTCTATGTGAGGACCAACACCCTCTATAACCTCAACGATTCCGGCAATGCCGGCGGAGTCCTTTGCGTAAGGGCAACCCCTTCGACCTACGTTGTCAACAACAACATATTCGCAAACATCCTCAATTCCGTAAGCGGAAGGACCGCTGCCATGAAGCCCGTGATGAAGAGGAATGTGTGGTTCAACATCGGAGAAAAGTTCTACACTGGCTGCATTGATGCAGACCTTGCAGTGGACGGCGGCGGAGTACTCCTTTCCGCAGATCCATTCAAGGATGCAGCTTCCGGAGACTACACCCTGACCAATGCCGTGGTGATGAGCCTCGGAGCCGGTGCTCCCAAGTGGAATCCTGCTGCAGTCCCTGTCTCAGAAGGAGAGACCGTCACGGTTTCTTCCGCCGAGGAATTCCAGGCTGCCATAGATGCCGGCAAGAATGACATCAAGTTCGCTGCTGGTGAATATGACCTTTCGGCCGCCGCAGTCACTCTTACGGCGGGTATGCACCTGAGCGGCGAACCCGGTGCGGTCGTGACCGTGAACCAGTTCAATCTGGCTGAAGGCGAGCTTGGAAACATCCTCATCGAGAACCTTTCAATCAAGGGTTCCGGCAACAACAACCTGCTGAATGTCGGTGCGGCTTCCAAGGTCAACAACCTTACTCTCCGCAACTGCGAAGTCGATGGCATCGGGAAGAGCATCTTCTATGGCAACGGTGATGGTTCCAGCTTTGGCGGACTTGTGTTCTCCGGCAATGTGTTCTCCGGACTCGGGGGCGGCCAGGGAACGATAGACATCCGTAAAGGCGACTACACCGTCGTCACTTTCGACAACAACACCGTGGTCGGAGGACGTGACTTCATAAGGGCCGACGGAGGACGCGTCAGCGGTGCCGTGAACATCATCAACAATACCTTTGACGGAGTCACTCTCAACAACGGGAACGGTGTACTTTACGTGAGGTCCACTCCCGAAAGCTATGTTGTCAAGAACAACCTGTTCCTCAATGAGAACGGAGACAATAACATGCTCTCTAAAGCTTCCGGCATCACCGTCCCTACATCGATGGCGAACAACTATTTCTACAATTGTGTCGCCGAGAAGTTCTGGACTGGCCTGATCAATCAGGAAGTCGCTCTTGCAGGCGGAGGAGTCATCCTTGCCAGCGATCCTGTCAAGGACGCAGCTGCCGGAGACTACACCCTTGTCGATGCTCTTTGCCTTGCATCGAATGTCGGAGCCGCACGTTGGAATTCCAATTCGGGCAGGGTCAGCAGCGAGGTCACGGTTTCGAATGTCGAGGCTCTGTTGAACGCAATCGATGCAGGAAAGGCTGGGATTACGCTCAGGAGCGGTTCCTATGACCTTCGTACCGTACAGGATGGCGGAGTCATTACCCTGATCGCCCCTCTGTCCCTTTCCGGGAACGGAGCGGTCGAGATAATCGGAGGCTTCAAGTTCGGAGCTGGAACTTCTTCGTTCTCTGCCAGCGGAATCAAGTTCAACGGGACAGACAAAGCCATGGGCAATACTTTCGAGATTGCCGAGGCTGTCGAGATGACCAAGATATCGATTTCCGATTGTGACATAGCCGGCTACAACAAGAGCGTATTCTACGGCAACGGAACGGATTCGAAAATCGAGGTCTTCGACTTCCAGAAAAACATCGTCCATGAATTCGGGACAGGCCAGGGAATGATAGACATCCGCAAGGGAATCTACACCGCCATTAATGTGTCAAAGAACACTTTCTACAACGGTGGGCGAGATTTCATCCGCTGCGACAAGGACATTGCGGGAAGCATAGCGATTTCCAACAACACCTTTGCAGCATGTTCGGTCAATGCCGGCAACGGCCTCCTTTGGATCCGTTCCTGTGCGGCCAATCCTGAGAAGTACACGGTGACCAAGAACCTGTTCCTCAACATAGGCGAGAGTTCTCTCCTTGCCAAGTCCGGGGCGACGGTTCCCACAATGTCATCCAACTACTTCTTCAATGTTGCTGAAGGTTTCTTCGGCGGAGCCATTTCAGCTGAAGTGGCGACAGGAAACGGCGGAGCCGTGCTTGATGCCGATCCCTGCACATCGTCAGCCGAATTTGACCTCAAGCTTGTCAATGCCGACCTGCGCAAGGCCGACATCGGCGACCCTCGTTGGAATTCATCATCTCCAAGCTACACAAAGAAAAGGAATTAGAACATGACTTTCATAAACGACAGATTCATGCTCAGCAATGAAACATCCTACAAGCTGTTTCATGAGCATGCGGCCAAGATGCCTATCATCGATTACCACTGCCACCTTGTGCCACGCCAGATAGCAGAGAACATCCAGTTCAGGGACATCACCCAGCTTTGGCTTGTGGACGGCCACTATGGCGACCACTACAAGTGGCGTGCGATGAGGGCGAACGGTGTCTCGGAAGAATATCTCACAGGAGGAACCAAATCCTCCTGGGAGACTTTCGAGAAATGGGCGGAAACGGTTCCGTACACCATGAGGAATCCTCTTTATCACTGGACTCACCTTGAGCTTAGCCGTGTTTTCGGCATTGACAAGCTCCTTAGCCCTGCCACGGCAAGGGAGATATTCGAAGAGTGCAATGCCAAGCTTGCCACTGAAGAATTCAGGGGACAGGCCCTTATCAGGAAATTCGGAGTGGAGGTAGTCTGCACGACCGATGATCCTGCGGATGACCTGCGCTGGCACAAGATGATAGCCGAGCATCCTTTCGGAACCAAGGTTATCCCTGCCTGGAGGCCCGACAAGGCCATGGCCATTGAGAATCCCAAGACCTACAAGGCCTACATCAAGAGGCTCGGAGAGGCAGCTGACAAGAACATCGATTCCTACACCGACCTTCTGGAAGCATTGAAGAAACGTCATGATTTCTTTGGCTCGATGGGCTGCAAGCTTTCCGACCATGGCCTTGAGACATTCTATGCCACTGACTACACGACCATGGAGATAGAGTTGATATTCAAGAAGACTCTGCTTGGAATGGCTCCGGGGCCGAGGGAACTCGAAAAGTTCCGCAGTGCGTTCCTGCACGACATGGCAGTCATGGATGCGGAAGCGGGCTGGGCACAGCAGTTCCATGTCGGAGCCATCCGTGACAACAACTCCAAGATGTACGCCATGGTCGGGGCCGACACTGGCTACGATGCCATCCACGACCTTCCGACGGCTCTTGCAGGACACCGTTTCTTCGACAGGCTCACAGTCGAAGGCAAACTCGCGAAAACCATCCTTTACTGCCTTAATCCCAAGGACAATCCTGTCATGATGACCATGGCTTACACCTTCAATGACGGAACTTTCCCGGGCAAGATGCAGTTCGGTTCCGGCTGGTGGTTCCTCGACCAGGAGAAGGGAATGAGGCGGCAGCTTGATTCTCTCTCTGCACTCGGTCTCCTCAGCCGCTTTGTCGGTATGCTCACTGACTCACGCAGTTTCATAAGCTATCCTCGTCACGAGTATTTCCGCAGGATCCTGTGCGATGTGATCGGACTGGATGTGGAAAGAGGGAAACTGCCTGCGTCCGAGATCGATTTCATCGGGAAGATGGTCGAGGACATCAGCTATAACAACGCAAAGAATTATTTCAATTTCTAGTATGGACTACATAAGGATAAATCCGGCGGATAACGTGGCGGTTGCCTTGAGGGACCTCAAGGCAGGAATGCTTGTCGAAGGGGTGGCTCTCAAGACAGATGTCCCTCAGGGACACAAAATTGTCCTGGTTCCGCTTGCAAGTGGACAAAACGTGATAAAATACGGCAGTCCCATAGGTCATGTCACAAGACCGGTCGAAGCGGGGGAATGGATTGACCACAACTGCGTCAAGACCAATCTGGAAGGCTTGCTGGATTATTCCTATGATCCTGCCAAGGTGGAGATAGAGCCCGCGGAAGAAAAAAGGACATTCCGCGGGTTCCGCCGCGGCGATGGAAGCGTCGGCATCCGGAACCAGATCTGGATCATCCCAACTGTGGGCTGTGTCAACGGCGTTTGCCAGGAGATGGCGGCCAGGTTCAAGGAGGAGATTTCCGGACTCGGGGGGAATGTCGATGCTGTCGTTGCCTTCCCTCACAATTACGGCTGTTCGCAGTTGGGAGAGGACCACGAGAACACCAGGAAGATCCTTGCGGACATGGTCCATCATCCCAATGCCGGCGGAGTCCTGGTCGTAAGCCTCGGTTGCGAGAACAACCAGCTGGAGGCTTTCAAGGAACTGGTCGGACAAGTGGATCAGTCAAGGGTCAGGATGTTCAAGACCCAGGCTGTGGAGGATGAAGTTGAGTACGGCCTTGGACTTCTGCGGGAGATTTATTCCGTGTGTTCGAAGGATGAACGTACGGATGTCCCTGTCAGCGAACTGAAAGTCGGCCTCAAATGCGGAGGCTCTGACGGTCTTAGCGGCATCACTGCCAATCCTCTTCTGGGAGAATTCTCTGACTGGATAGTTGCCCAGGGAGGTACTACGGTCTTGACGGAAGTTCCGGAAATGTTCGGAGCCGAGACCATTCTCATGAACAGGTGTCAGGATGAAGAAACCTTCAGCAAGACAGTACACTTGATCAACGACTTTAAGTCTTATTTCATGAAGAACGGCCAGCCGGTCTATGAGAATCCTTCTCCCGGCAACAAGGCAGGAGGAATCTCCACCCTTGAGGAAAAGTCGCTTGGCTGCACCCAGAAATGCGGCAAAAGCATTGTAAGAGGTGTTCTTTCCTACGGGGAAAGACTCTCTGTCAAGGGTCTGAACCTGCTGAGCGCACCCGGCAACGATTTGGTCGCCTCCACTGCACTGGCCGCGTCCGGATGCCAGATTGTGCTGTTCACGACCGGAAGGGGAACTCCTTTCGGGAGTTTCGTACCGACTATGAAAATCTCAACCAACACAAGGCTCTTCGAGCATAAGCATGGATGGATAGACTTCAATGCAGGAGTCCTGGTCCAAGGCGAATCGATGGAGGAAGTCCTCAACCGATTCGTTGAACGTGTGCTTGCCGTTGCCGGAGGGGAGCCTCTGAAAAGCGAGTTGAGCGGAATCCGCGAACTCGCCATATTCAAGTCCGGCGTAACATTATAATTTTTTTTGAATATCTTTAACGACAATATGGAAAGATTGAACAGGAAGACGGCCCCTCAGGCCAAGACCTACACAGAGAAGATAATCCAGTTCGGAGAAGGCAATTTCCTTCGCGCTTTCATCGATTGGATCATCTGGAAGACCAACCAGAAAACGGATTTCAACGCCTCGGTGGTCATCGTCCAGCCGATCGACAGGGGCATGGTGGACATGCTCAACGAGCAGGACTGCCTTTATCATCTTAATCTTCAGGGACTTGATAAAGGAGAACCCGTGGACAGCGTGGATCTTATCGATGTGGTCAGCCGCGGCGTGAATCCTTATCGCGATTTCGAGGAGTATCTCAAGCTTGCCGAGCAGCCCCAGATGCGTTTCATCATCTCCAACACCACAGAGGCTGGCATAGCCTTCGATCCGGATTGCAAGTTCACTGACAAGCCTGCCCTTTCCTATCCCGGAAAACTTACCCAGCTCCTTTACCACCGGTACGAGCATTTCAACGGCGATCCCACCAAGGGCTTCATCATATTCCCTTGCGAACTCATATTCGAAAACGGAAAGCATCTCAAGGAGTGTATCCGGAAATACATTGACCTGTGGCAGCTTGGCGAGGGCTTTTCGGAGTGGTTCGAGAACTCTTGCGGAGTTTACAGCACCCTGGTGGACCGTATCGTTCCCGGTTATCCGAGGGATACCGCGGCTCAGCTTTGCGAAAGGGTCGGCTATCAGGACAACCTTCTCGACAAGGCCGAGATCTTCCATCTCTGGGTCATCGAGGCTCCTGAGGCCGTTGCAGAGGAATTCCCTGCCGGAAAGGCCGGGCTGAATGTCCTCTTCGTCCCTTCCGAGGCGCCTTACCATGAGCGTAAGGTCACCCTTCTGAACGGCCCGCACACCGTGCTTTCTCCGGTCGGCTACCTGAGCGGACTCAACACAGTGAAGGAATGCTGCGAAGACCCGGTGGTCGGAAAGTTTGTCCACAAGGTCATGTACGAAGAACTCCTCCCTACCTTGAACCTTCCGGAAAACGAACTCCTGCAGTTCGCAGGCGACGTCATGGACCGCTTCCGCAATCCTTTCGTGAAGCATTTCGTCACGAGCATCATGCTCAATTCATTCCCCAAATTCCGCACTCGCGACCTCCCTGGGATCAAGACTTACCTTGAGCGCAAGGGAGAACTCCCTCAGGGCCTGGTCTTCGGCCTGGCTGCAATCTGTACTTACTACAAAGGCGGCAAGAGGGGTGAAGACGAAATCGTTCCCGCCGATGACCAGAAGATCATCGACCTTCTGAAAGACCTTTGGGCGACTGGAGATGTCCAGGCTGTTGCAAAGGGAGTCCTGGGTGCCGGATTCATCTGGGATGAAGACCTTAATGGAATACCCGGCCTTTGCGGACTCCTTTCAAAGGATCTTGCCCTCATCCAGGCTGAAGGAATGAAGAAAGCTGTCGAAACAATCATTTAGGACCATGCCAAGAATTATCACTTTCGGAGAGATAATGCTCCGGCTTTCCACTCCGGGCTACCTGCGTTTTTCACAGGCAAAGCAGTTCGATGCGACATTCGGCGGAGGTGAGGCAAATGTAGCAGTTTCACTGGCAAATTATGGGATGGACGTCCAGTTCGTCACCCGTTTCCCGGAAAACGATATTGCCAGGAGTTGCATCCGGGACCTTCATTCTTATGGAGTAGGTACGGATTTCTGTGTTTTTGGAGGAGACCGTCTTGGAATATATTTCCTTGAGACAGGTGCGGTCGCACGTCCGAGCAAGGTCGTCTACGACAGGGCGCACTCGGCTATTTCCACCATAGAGACTGGCATGATCGACTGGGACAAGGTCTTTGAAGGGGCTGACTGGTTCCATTGGACCGGCATAACTCCGGCACTCAGCCAGGGAGCGGCCGATGTCTGCCTGGAGGCTATCAAGTCAGCGAACAGGCTGGGCGTCACTGTGTCTTGCGACCTTAATTACCGCAAGAATCTCTGGAAATACGGAAAGAAGGCTTCCGAGATAATGCCTGCCCTTGTCGAAGGCTGCGACATCATCCTCGGCAACGAGGAAGATGCCGATAAGGTCTTCGGTATCAAGCCTGAAGGGTTCGATGTCACGGCCACGGCTGGGACTATCGACCAGAAGAGATTCCAGAGCGTCGGGGAACAGCTCATGTTCCGCTTCCCCAGGGCAAGGAAGGTCATCATAACCCTTCGCGGTTCGATCAATGCCAACCATAACACATGGGGCGGTGTCCTTTGGGACGGCAGGACTCTTTTCCAGTCTCCCCGTTACGACATCACCCACATAGTTGACCGTGTCGGAGGTGGTGACAGTTTCATGGGAGGCCTCATCTACGGACTTCTTACCTTTACTGGCGATGACCAGAAGGCGCTGAATTTCGCTGTGGCGGCGTCTTGTCTCAAGCACACGATATTCGGAGACTACAACCAGGTCACTGTCCAGGAAGTTGAAAACCTGATGAAAGGAGACGGCTCCGGCCGTGTTTCCCGTTAAGATTACGGATATGGCAAAATACACAAAATTGCAGGTCATACAGACCATGAAGGAAACGGGAATGGTTCCCGTCTTCTACAATGCCGACCTTGAAACTGCCAAGAATGTGCTCAAAGCATGTTATGACGGTGGTGTAAGGGTCTTTGAATTCACCAACCGGGGTGATTTTGCCCAGGAAGTCTTCGGAGAACTGGTCAAGTTCACCAACAAGGAACTGCCCGGAATGATCCTGGGAATAGGTTCCGTGGTCGACCCGGGAACCGCAGCGATGTACATCCAGCTCGGAGCGAACTTCGTCGTAGGACCCCTTTTCAACCCCGAGGTGGCTCCCGTGTGCAACCGCAGGCTCATTCCTTATTGCCCGGGATGCGCCACTCCCAGTGAGATAGGGGCTGCCCAGGAAGCCGGCTGCGATGTCTGCAAGGTGTTTCCCGGAGATGTCCTCGGACCTGCTTTCGTAAAGGGTATCAAGGCCCCCATGCCCTGGAGCCAGATCATGGTGACAGGAGGAGTAAAGCCTACGAGGGAAAATCTCGAGGCATGGTTCAAAGCCGGAGTCACCTGTGTCGGAATGGGGTCGAATCTTTTCCCGAAAGATGTCATTGCTGCTGGAGAGTGGGGAAAAATTTCCGAACTTTGTGCAGGAGCATTGGAGATAATCAAATCACTGAAATAACATGTCAACACAGAAAAAACTGATGACCGATTGGAGATGGTGGATATGCAGTCTCCTTTTCGTTGCGACGACGGTGAATTACTTGGACCGGCAGGTGCTTTCATTGACTTATGAGGAGTTCATCAAGCCGGAATTCCACTGGTCGGACGCCAATTATGGTACGATAACATCTTTCTTCTCCATTTTCTATGCGATAGCCTGTCTCTTCGCCGGCAAGTTCGTGGACTGGATGGGGACCAAGAAAGGTTACCTGATTGCAATCGGAGTGTGGTCAACAGGTGCCGTGATGCACGCCGCCTGCGGTTGGGCCTCAGCCCATATCGGTGGTTTTGAATCTGTTGCAGCCATGCGTGCGGTAGAGGCTGGAAGCAATGCGGCCCTCGCTGTCGCTACTACCTCGGTGTACCTCTTCTTGCTGTGCAGGGGAATCCTGGCCCTGGGAGAGGCCGGTAACTTCCCAGCGGCCATCAAGGTTACCGCAGAATATTTCCCGAAGAAGGACAGGGCCTTCGCCACATCCATATTCAATGCCGGAGCTTCCGTCGGTGCCCTTGCAGCACCTCTTTGCATCCCCCCGCTTGCAAAAGCGCTTGGCTGGGAGTGGGCTTTCATCATCATCGGCGGCCTGGGCTTCATCTGGATGTTCTTCTGGCATTTCATGTACGATAAGCCGGAAGTAAGCAAGCATGTGAATGAGGCGGAACTTGAGTATATCCATCAGGATGACGCAGAAGAAGCTGCCGAAAAAGCCGCCCTGGCACAGGAGAAATCCATTCCCTTCGTGCAGGCATTCAAGTTCAGGCAGACTTGGTCCTTCATCGTAGGAAAATTCCTCACTGACGGAGTCTGGTGGTTCTTCCTGTTCTGGGCCCCTTCTTATTTCAGCAACCAGTTCAATGCTCCGGCCACTTCGTTCAAGGGCCAGGCACTAATATTCACTCTCTACTTGATAGTAACGGTTGTTTCCATATTCGGAGGCTACCTGCCTAAGATTTTCGTCGAGAAGAAAGGGATGCATCCCTATTCCGGACGAATGCTGGCGATGCTTATCTTCGCATTCTTCCCGCTTTGTTCCCTGTTCGCACAGCCGCTGGGAGTACATTTCAACTCTCCTTGGTGGCCGGCGGTCCTGATCGGCCTTGCCGCAGCAGGACATCAGGCATGGTCCGCCAATATTTTCTCCACCGTCGGCGACATGTTCCCTAAAGGAGCCATTGCAACCATCACCGGAATCGGTGCCATGGCAGGAGGAGTCGGTTCCATGATCATCCAGAAGGTAGCAGGAAACCTCTTTACCTACGCAGAGAATGCCGGTGCTGCTTTCCATTTCCTTGGCTTTGAAGGTAAACCCGCCGGCTATTTCATCGTGTTCTGCTTCTGCGGAATAGCCTATCTGCTGGCATGGGTTATAATGAGGACTCTGGTACCTCGTTACAAGCCAGTCGAGATCTAGGGCTGTCCATGAGTTTCAAGGAAAGACTGCTGATAGCACTTCTGTCTGCCATCATGATGGTGGCAGGCGGATGTGCCGATCAAAGGATATATGTCCATTCCGGAGCGGGGGATAATGACCTGGTCAGCCTGCTTCGCGAGGAAGGATTCAGGCCGAAGGTAAAGAGTTCACCGGAGGCTGCCTTGAAGGCTGCCCATGAAGGCTCGGCCGTCCTTTTGCTTGGGAGCAGATACCCTGACACCACCCAGGCTCTGTCCCAGGAAGACTTGGATCTGATCCATGGGAAAGACCTGCGCGTTTTCGCAGAATTCGCGACTTTCCCGGGAGACACCGCTGTCTCGGGGTCCGGGTTGAAGGAAATCAGCGTTGAACGTGTCGTCGTTACCAAAGAACTTGGAGACAGTTTGTCTCCGATGGCTCTGCTCACGGTCAACAGGGGTGTCTATTATGAAGCAGAGAGCGACGACCCTCTGATGGTAATAGCCCGGGTAGCAGGATTCGATGAGGCTGTGTTCGGGCTGGAAGGCACTCCAAGCCATCCCCTTGTGTTCAGGAAAGACGGGAACATCCTGGTCAGCACTTCCAAGCTGAGTGATTTCGCCAGGCTGCGCCTGATGCCCGAAAAGAGATGGCAGTCCTTCTGGGAATATGTCCTTTCGGACCTTACCGGCCGGAAGGTTTCTTTCAAATCCTGGCCGACGATGATAGCTCCGGCATATTCACGGACAGTTTCCCTTCCTGCTTCGGCGCGCCCTGAAGCCATCCGGAAAGGCATCGAGTGGTTCTTCAACGGACATTTCCTGGTTCATCCATCATGGAAGGAATCATGGCTCATGAAGTACATGGGCGACGGACTGATGCCAGTAGGTCCGGAACTCCCCGAGGATGCTCCGGACGGAGATGGCAGCCTTGGAGTTCTGGAAGGGCATTGCTCCGCCGTTTACAAAGACGGCCACCAGGCCTACCGCTACTGGCTCAGGGACGATGTCCAGGGAGAATCCTCCATGGCCTTTGCCATCGCAGGGGAACTTCTTGGGAATCAAGAGTGGAAAGAAATCTCAGAGCGTCTATCGGACTATTCCTTCAAAGAATTCCGGGACGGTCCCAGGAACGATCCCTCCAGCCCGAGTTTCGGGCTCCTGTCCTGGGCATACACCCACAAGTGGGTCTATTATGGTGATGACAATGCCAGGTCAATCCTGGGGACCATCCTTGCCGGAAAGGTCCTTGGGACTGACAAATGGGAACAAAAGATCAACGAGGCGATCGAAGCCAATTTCCGGACAACCGGCAGGGATGGCTTCCGAGGTCCGCGTCTCGAGGAGCCTGGAATCCAGGGTAACGGATGGGAATATTACCACGACAGGAATTATGTGAATCCGCACCCTCATTTTGAGAGCTGGCTCTGGGCCTGCTACCTCTGGCAGTATGCCCACACCGGAGAGAAGAAATACCTTGACCTTGCCGAGAAAGGAATATCCACCACCATGGCGGCTTACCCGGACTCATGGAGCTGGACCAACGGAATCCAGCAGGAGAGGGCCCGGATGGTCCTGCCTCTGGCCTGGCTTTATCGTGTCAGTCCGACTGAAGAGCATAAGGCCTGGATCGACAGGATTACTTCGGACATCGCAGTGAACCAGGTAGAGTGCGGAGCGATCCGCGAGGAACTCGGCGACCCTTTCAAGGGCATGTTCGGGGCTGAGAGGTGCAATGCCGACTACGGTGCGAATGAAGCTCCATTGATTTTCCGCAATGGTGATCCGGTAGCAGACATGCTCTACACCAGCAACTTCGCCATCTTTGCCCTGAACGAGGCGGCTTGCGCCACTTCCGATCCGAAGATCAGGAAGATGGCCGATTCCCTTGCCGAATTCCTGGTGAGGATCCAGGTCAGGAGCGAGGGTTACAAGAGTGTTGACGGGGCATGGTTCCGTGCTTTCAATTACCGGAATTGGGATTACTGGGCATCAAACGCGGATGCCGGCTGGGGAGCACAGAGCACTCTCACAGGCTGGATCCAGAGCTGGATCATCACGACGCTTGCCCTCATGGAGAAGGGTACCTCCTACTGGGACATCACCAGATAGGTATTCTTTCTATCTTATTGACAAGGAGTAGCTTCGGCCTGGTTTGACAGAGATTGTGGTCAGGTACCAGTTTCCGTCTCTCTTTGTCCGTGATGATGCTCCTTTCACGCGTACGGGAACATCGGTGCGGATCGTGATGCTCTTGGCAGTGCTTTGGCCTAGAGGACAGATGGTTGCCGATTTTAGTTTTCCTTTCTCCCATGAAATGTCCACGGAAAGGGCTCCACGGGCTTTCAATCCTGTGACAGAGCCGTCTTCCCAATCGGAAGGGAGGGCAGGGAGCAGGTGTATCTCACCATTATGGCTTTGGAGGAACATTTCCGCAATGCCGGCAATCGAACCGAAATTCCCGTCGATCTGGAATGGTGGATGGGTGTCGAAGAGGTTCGGAAGGGTGGACTTGCTCAGAAGTTCCCTGTACATCTTGTAGGCATGGTCTCCGTCAAGAAGCCTAGACCAGAAGCAGATCTTCCAGGCTTTGCTCCATCCTGTGCCGCCGTCACCCCTGAGCTCCAAAGTCTTGATCGCCGCTTTGGATAGTTCAGGTGTAGTGGTCGGAGATATTTCGTGACCTGGATAAAGCCCGAACAAGTGGGACACATGCCTGTGCTGAGGCTCGGTATCTTTCCAGTCCTTGTACCATTCGACCAGGTTTCCGGCCTTGCCGACCTGGAGGGGGTGCAGGTTGTCCCTGTAATGCTTCCAAGTCTTCCTCTGTCCAGGGTCAAGTCCAAGTTTCTCGCTTGCCTCGATCAGGTCTGTGAACAACTCCCAGCAGATCTCCAGGTCCATCGCCGATCCGATCGTCACCTGGCCGGTCTTGCCATTGTCGTCTATGAAACCATTTTCGGGAGAAGTAGATGGAGAGGTTATGAACTTGCCGTCCTTCTCTATCAGCCAGTCCATCAGGAATTCGGCGGAGCCTTTCATCAGAGGATAGGCCGTGTCCTTCAGGAAATCTTTGTCTTCGGTAAAGAGATAATGTTCGTAGAGATGTGTGCAGAGCCATGGCCCGGCCATCACATAGTTTGCCCAGCAAGGGCTGCCGGACTTTTCTCCGACGGGATTGGCGGCACACCAGATGTCACTGTTGTGATGGACCGTCCAGCCTTTCATGCCATACATGTTCCTCACGACTTCTGCTCCTGCGACCGAACAGTTCTTTATGAACTCCATCAAAGGCATCGCAGTCTGGCTGAGTCCGAGAGGCTCTGATGGCCAGTAATTCATCTGGACGTTGATGTTGGTGTGGATGTCGGCACCCCATGCCGGATGGCGGTCCTTGCACCATATTCCCTGAAGGTTGCAAGGAACTTCGCTGTCTTCCCGGGAGCATGAAATCAGCAGATAGCGTCCGAATTGGAAGTAAAGGGTTTCAAGATAGGGGTCACGGGTTCCGGCAGCATATTCCTCAAGCCTCTGGTCGGTCGTCTTGCTTGTGGCCTCGACAGCATCGCCCTTATTGCCAAGATCCAGCTTAACCTCTTTGAAAAGTGCCTGATAGTCGGCGACATGGGCTTCCCGAAGCTCTTCAAGAGATTTTTTCCCGGCACTATTGATAAAAGAAGAAGCCAGGGCACCCTCGTCCCGGCCTTCCGTGTCCGGTCTCTTGTCGAATCCGTTGAAACTGGTAGCTGCACTGACCAGGATCACGACGTCGCTTGCTCCACTGACATGGATGAAAGGGGTCGTGAAGACTTCTCCGTCGCATTTCACGACTTTAACCCTGAACTGGTAGCGCATGCCCTTTTCTCCGTCAGGTCCTGTCTGCCATTTGGAGAAAGGCTCCTCCCACTTGGTGCTCTGGTAATAGCCTACCTGTCCTGAAACGAGATATTCATTGGACGAGAGGCTTTTAATACAGCTTGAATCCCACATTGTGGAGCCTTCGAGGTCGAATTCCAATTCAGGAGCGGAAGCTGTCAGATGGATGACCATGACCCTGTCCGGATGGGAGATGAACATTTCCCTTGAATAATCCACGCCTTCTACGGAAAAGGACGTCCTGACTATGGCACTGTCCAGGTCCAGCGACCTGGAGTAATACTCAACCGGGCTGTTGTCTTTTGGTAAGTTGGTTTTCCAGGCGGAACCATTGTTTCCCTGGTAGTCGAAAAAGAGGACATCCTTGTCGAACTCCTGCCTCAAATGCAGGCTACCCATCGGCAGGAAGGAATTGACATATTTTCCTTGGAGTCCCTTGACAAGATTCTCCGCTCCTGTCCAGTCTTCCTTGTCGAGGGCCGCCCGGACCTTGGCCAGCAGTTCCGGACCTCCTGAGGGCACAGGATTATTGTCAGGATTGGCGCATCCTGCCCATAAGGTGCCTTCGTTCAGCCAGATAAGGTCGTCCGTAACTCCTCCGTGGACCATCGCTCCCAGGTGACCGTTTCCGATGGGGAGGGCTTCTTCGAAAACTTTTGCTGGTTTGTCGTAGTTCAGGACAAGCCTTTGTCCATAAGCGGTCATTCCTGCCAACAGGCATGCAAGTGCTAAAAAACAATTTCTCATGGTGGGATGCAATCTGGATTACGTTCCTTCAAAGTTCGTTTTTAAAAAGTGTATTTGCAAGACATAGGATGGAATTATCTATCTTTGCAGCCATGAGGAAGCAGTTATTATTCTTGATCTTGGCATTGGCTGTTGCCGGTTGCGTGAAGCCGTCATCCGAGCTTACTTTGTTGGTGGGAACCTACACGGACTCTGGAAGTGAAGGAATCTATACTTATCGTTTCGACTCACGGGCAGGTTCTTCTAAGCTGTTGTCCGTCACGCCGATAGACAATCCTTCTTTCCTTACGGTATCCGGGGATGGCAAGATTGTCTATTCGGTTTCAGAGCAGGATGATGAGTCTTCTGTTTCAGCCTTTGATTTCGATGCATCTGAAGGTGCCTTGGCTTTCCGAAACAGGATGTCGACTTTCGGCAGGTCTGCTTGTCATGTGTGCTGCATCGGTAAGGAAGTGGTTGCGACCAATTACTCATCCGGTTCCATGACGATCTTTCCTTTGGATGACGATGGTGATTTGAAAGAGGGAACCTTGCTGGAATTTTCCGGGAGCGGTCCGGTTGCCGGGCGTCAGGAATGTTCCCACATCCATTCTTCACAACTGTCTCCTGATGGCCGGTACTTGTTCGTTACAGACCTTGGAGGTGACTTGGTTTACCGTTTCCCGGTCAAAGATGGGGAAGTCTCTTCATTGGATCCTTATGAGATCAAGGTCCCGGCAGGGCAGGGGCCGAGGCATTTCACCTTCTCCAGGGACGGTCGTTTCATATATGTCCTGACTGAACTTGGCGGGACCGTCGTGGTTTATGAATATGCCGGTGGGGATTTGCGTCAGTTGCAGGTTATTGATGCCGATCCTTCTCATGCCGGCGGGAGTGCGGACATCCACTTTTCTCCAGACGGGAAGTTCCTTTATGCCAGCAACAGGTTGAAAGGTGACGGGCTTGCCATATTTTCGCAGGATTCCGAGACGGGTCTGCTTACGTGGGTTGGTTATCAGGAGACGGGGCTTCATCCGAGGAATTTTACTATTTCTTCTGACGGGCGTTTTGTCTTGGTTGCCTGTCGTGACAGCAACAAGGTCCAGGTCTTCAGGAGGGATCGCCGCTCGGGTCTGCTTACAGATCTCCACAAGGACATCATCCTCCCTCATCCCGTCTATGTGCAGCTCGTCCCCGCAACAGCCTTCACGCTGCCTTCTATAAGCCTTCCATAAGCCTTCCTGCCCGCAGAGTTCCACGCCGAACTCCACGGTCACGTTTTTGACAAATATCTGCCCGCAGAGTTCCACGCCGAACTACGAAGTCACGTTTTCGCCAAATATCTTCCCGCAGAGTTCCACTCCGAACTCCACGGTCACGTTTTTGACAAATATCTGCCCGCACAGTTCCTGACTTATACTGTACGAGGCTTGTATCGGAATGACAAAAGGATTTGGGATGACCGTGGATTGCGCTGCTATCTTCTGGTCATGGAGTAGGGCTTGTCGGCGGGGGTGAGACCGCGTGACTTGTTGGGCTTAGAGGCCATGTCAAACTCGAGGGTGCCACCGGCCAACAAGTCGGCATGTGTAATGTACAACTTTGTGTAGTCCTTCCCGTTGAGGATAACCTTCTTGACATAGCGATTCTTGTCACTAACCTTGGGAGCCCTGATTGTCAGCGTGTTCCCATTTGGGAGACTTACGGAAACTTCTTTAAAGAAAGGGGCCCCGAAGACATACTGGTCGCTTCCCGGACAGACGGGGTAGAAACCAAGAGTCCCGAAGATGTACCATGCGCTCATCTGTCCGCAGTCATCATTTCCACCCAGTCCACGGATTTCCGGTCTGTACATACGGTTGATAATCTCCCGCATCCAGTACTGGGTCTTCCAAGGCTGCGAAGTCCAGGCATACAGGTAGGGAATATGGTGGCTGGGTTCGTTGCCATGGACATAACCTCCGATCAGACAGTCCTTAGTTATGTCCTCGTTGAGAGCATAGGCATATTCAGGAAGGTCCTTGCTGAAAAGTTCGTCCAGGGCTGAAATGAATCTCTTCTCTCCTCCCATCAATGCCATGACACCGAAGACGTCCTGGGGGACATGGAAAGAAAAATTCAAGGAATTCCCTTCGATGAATCCTTCGCCCACGGTCTGCATAATATCAAAATCCTTCTTGAAGGAGCCGTCTTTGTACCTGGGCCTGCTGAAACCGAGGTCGCGGTCGAAGACATTGGCATAGTATCTGGCGCGGGGGGCATATTCCTCTTCGATCTTGGAGTCCCCGGCAAGCCGTGCCGTACTCCAGACCGTCCAGTCGTCGTAGGAATATTCAAGAGTGTTGCTGGCAGCAGTGGAAATGTTGTCATAGGGAACGTAGCCAAGGTCCATGTAGTCTCCAAGCCCACAGTACCACCTTTGTCTTGAGGTTGTCACCATTGCTTCCAAAGCTCTTGACTTGTCGATGTCCAAACCCTTTGCGATGGCATCAGCCAGCACCGGAACTGCATGATAGCCGCTCATGCACCAATTCTCATTGGCCATGTGGCTCCAGACCGGAAGCATGTGGAGTACGTTCTGGTCGTAATGGGAAAGCATAGACATGACCATGTCCCGGTCCCTGTCCGGTTTAAAGAGAGCAAGGAAGGGATGCTCGGCCCGATAGGTGTCCCAGAGGGAAAATACGGTGTAGTTGGTGAATCCATCAGCGTGGTGGATTTCATGGTCAAGGCCACGGTATGATCCGTCCACGTCCATGTAGACGGAAGGATTAATCATTGTGTGGTAAAGAGATGTGTAGAACATCTTCTTTTCGTCATCACTTCCTTCTATGCTGATTTGTGAAAGTTCCTTTTCCCAGGTCTGTGCAGCCTCTGAAGCGATCCGGTCGAAGGATTTTCCAGATGCTTCCGCCTCCAGATTCTTCATGGCGCCTTTGGTGCCGGTTGAAGACAGGGCAACCTTTACGGTAAGCTTTGGATTCTTCGATGTTGCGAACCGGAACCATGCTACGAGTTTCCGTCCGGCCATTGCCGGGAAATCGTGGTTCACATCGAATTTTGACCAGCCGCCTTTGTAGTTGACTTTCTCGCGGTCTGTGTAGCCATATCCGGTGATGGGCTGGGAGAATTCTATGGCGAAATAGGTGTAGTTGGTCCTGGCCCAGCCGTCGGTTATGCGGTAGCCGACGACATGGGTGTCGTCCAGGACCTGGACTTCTGCCCAGAGGGTCTTGCCGTCGTAGTCGTAGATGCCGTGCACCAGGTCAAGGATGATGTGTCCGTCGGCCGACACAGAGGCAGGGAAGGTATATTCATGAACCCCGACGCGGGTGGTCGCGGTCAGCCTGGCCTTGATCCGGTAGTCGTCCAGCATCACCTCGTAGTAGCCCGGATGGGCTTTTTCGGAAGAGTGACTGAACCTGCTTCGGTAGCCGCTGTCAGGATTCGTGGCAGTTCCTGGATTGAGCCTCAACGGCCCGGTTGCAGGCATTATGAGGATGTCCCCCAGGTCGGAATGACCTGTGCCGCTGAAATGAGTATGGCTGAATCCTACGATCGTAGGATCCGTGTAGCGATAGCCGGCACAGGTCTCATAGACCATCGGCTGGTACTTTCCATCTACGTTGTGAGGAATGGTGTCGGTGTCAGGACTGAGCTGGACCCCGCCGAAGGGCACGCATGCACCCGGGAAGGTGTGCCCCATTCCGTCTGTTCCGATGAAAGGATCGACATAGCTTGTCCTGGTCTGGGCGGAAAGCTGAAACGCAGCACAAAGTTGAAACGCAGCACAAAGCAGGAACAACAAGCAAAGAAGTGCCCGATATGGCCGTCTCAGCAAGCCGGACATCACAAACGCAGAAGGGGGATATTTCATTTCTACTTTATTCCGTATTTCCGGAGAATCTTCTTGACGGGTTTCTCAATGGATTCAGCCCAGATCTGATACCCGTAGTTGGAAGGGTGTACTCCGTCGATTGAAGCCTCGTGGTTCCTGGCCGTTGCATTCGGATGGATGAAATAGACATCCTTGTATTTCTTGCAGGCTATCTTCATCAGGCTGTCGGCAACTGCGATCCTGTCTCCTTCACTCTTGTCCGAGCCTCCGTTGAAGTTGCGGCTTTCCCGGTAGATGGTCTGCTGGAAGATGAGCGGCTTGCCGGGATGGGCGGCCTGTATTTTCTCTATGAACGGGAAGAGCCTTTCCCGGATTTGCTCTGGAGTAGGATTGGAGAAGGTGTCGAACATGAAGGCATCCACATCGGCAGCGGCCAGCACATTGGCGAAATAATCCTGAAGCTTGCAGTTTCCGCTGCATCCAAGGCTGAGAAGCTGAAGGCCGGTGTTCCTTGAGAATATGGCAGGGTATGCCATTCCGGCCCTTCCGGTGGAAGAACCATGTGTATAGCTTGATCCGAATATGCCGATCCGGTACCGGAAAGGATTGGGAGCGGCTTCAAGCGTGGCTCCCTTTTCGACACCTATCTTGATGGACCGCTCTTCGCTGTACAGGGGAAGGTAGAGGAGGCATTCCTTTTCAGTCCGGTCCATGTTCCGGATCAGTGTGTAGGGCTTGTCCAGGTTTGCATCGCCTGCCACTCCTGCTGCAGCCCAGAGCCATTTCCCGTCCTTGCGGATATAGAGGTCATATCCCCTGGCCGAGATTCCTCCGGTGTTGGTCGGACGGCCGATGTCTCCATATTCAGTGATTATGGAGATGATGGAGGAGTTGGTCTTGAAAGAAACTCCGATTCCTGAAGAGTTGCGGACTTGGATGTTCTCGCCCCTGGTGAATCCTTTGAACTTGACCGTGTCAACCCTGTGGTAGGGGTTGGGGGTGTCGATGAGCTTCCCGGTCAGGGTGAGGGTGGAAGCTTCGGTGTAAACCAATTCCACGTTGGCAGACGTCTGTGCAAGAAGACAGGGCGCTAAGCCGATCAAAATGAACAGGGAATATAACTTTTTCATGGCTTACTTGATTCCATATTTCCGGAGAATCTTCTTGACAGGCTTTTCGATGGACTGGGCCCAGAGCTGATAGCCACGGTCGGACGGATGGATGCCATCCTGTGTGGTCTCATGGTCTTTGGCGGTAGCGCAAGGGTAGATGTAATAGACATCCTTGTATTTCTTGCAGGCGACTTTCATCAAGCTGTCAGCCATCGCTATCTTTGCGGATTCAAACTCGTCCGAACCCGTGTTGAAGTTGCGGTTCTCCCTGTAGATGGTACGCTGGAAGATAAGCGGTTTGCCGGGATGAGCAGCCTGGATCTTCTCAATGAACGGGAAGAGCCTTTCCTTGATGAGGTCGGGGGAAGGGTTTGAGAATGAATCGAATATGAAGGCATCCACATCAGCGGCAGCCAGGACATCCGCGAAATAGCTCTGGAGCTTGCTGTTGCCGCTGCATCCCAGGCTGAGGAGCTGGAGTCCCGTGTCCCTCGTGAACACTGCAGGATAGGTCATTCCGGCCCTGCTGGTGGAGGTCCCATGGGTGAAGCTGGATCCGAAAATGCCGATCCTGTACCGGAACGGGTTGGGGATGGGCTCAAGCACCGATCCTTCCACGACACCAATCTTTACTGAATACTCCTCGCTGAAAAGAGGGAGATACATAAGGCACTCTTTCAAGGTCCCGTCCATCTTTTCAATCAGGGTTATGGGGTTCCCTATGACCGGGTCGCTGGCCGTCTTCGCTCCGTTGACCTTGGACGAAGCCCACAGCCACCGGCCGTCTTCCTTGATGTAGAGGTCATAGCCACGGGCTGAGAAACCGCCGGTGTTGCTCGGGAAGCTGACTTCCCCGTATTCAGTTATGATCGAGATGGAAGGGGAGTTTGTCTTGAAGGCGACGGCGATTCCTGAGGACTGGCGCACCTGGGTGTTCTCACCTTTTGTGAATCCTTTGAACTTGACGGTGTCCACCCTGTGGTAGGGGTTCGGAGTGTCCATGAGTTTGCCGACAAGGGTGAGATCGGAGGCTTCAGTGTAAACGTATTTTACCTGGGATTGAGCCTGGGCGGCCCAAAACAATGACATTGCCGCCAGAAAGAGAGAAAGAAATATTTTTTTCATATGGGGTATAAAGTTTGCCTTTTACACAAATGTACATAAATTGTGTTTATCTTTGAACGAAATACACCAGATTCATCATGAAATTCATCAGTTGGAATGTCAACGGCCTGAGGGCATGCGCCGGCAAGGGCGACTTTGACAAAGCATTCACGGCGTTGGACGCCGATTTCTTCTGCCTGCAGGAAACTAAGATGCAACCCGGACAGCTTGACCTGGAATATCTTGGCTACACATCCTTTTGGAATTCCGCAGAGAAAAAAGGCTATTCAGGTACGGCAATATATTCAAAGCACCAGCCACTATCCGTTTCCTACGGGATAGGGGTCGAGGAGCATGATCACGAAGGGCGTGTCATCACCCTCGAGATGCCGGAGTTCTTCCTGGTCTGCGTTTACACACCGAATTCCCAGGACGGTCTCAAGCGTCTGGACTACCGCATGACCTGGGACGATGCCTTCCGTGAATATGTCCTCGGATTGAAGCAGCGTAAAGGTGTGATAATCTGCGGAGACATGAACGTCGCCCACGAGGAGATCGACATAAAGAACCCCAAGGCCAACCGACGCAACGCCGGTTTCACTGACGAAGAGAGGGGGAAGTTCACGGAACTGCTGTCATCCGGCTTCGTTGACACTTGGAGGGATAAGCATCCCGATGAAGTGAAATATTCATGGTGGTCCTACCGGTTCCGCGCCAGGGAGAACAATGCCGGTTGGAGGATTGATTATTTCCTTGTTTCAGACGACCTTTCAGACAAGGTCCAGGCCACCGAGATACACAATGAGATCTTCGGGTCCGACCATTGTCCGGTCGAGGTGGATCTAAGCTTTTGAAATTTGAAGATTTCGTTGTATATTAGCAAACTGTGCAAATAATGAAATAATAGTAAGATATCATGAAATTCCAAAGACTCTTTTATTCCGTCCTGGCAGCTGCGGCATTGCTCGTGAGCTGCAAAGAGACCAAGGAGGAGCCCAGCCTCCCTTCCCTCGCCGTTTCCCAGACAGAACTGTCTGTAGAGCAGGGTGGAGGTTCGGCTACCGTTACAGTCACTTCGAACCGTCCCTGGTCCATAACCACCAATGCCGACTGGCTGGCATTCAATCCCACCCAGGGAGGGGCCTCGGATGCTCCCGTCAACGTGACGGTCACAGCCCTTCCGAACAATGCTTCTGACAGGACCGCGACTTTCAATGTCAAGACTGACTTTGACTATCGCACTGTAACTGTCACACAGCCTGGTCCCAAGGGCGTCGATCCTACCCAGACTGCCACCGGAAAGGGAACTGTCGACGATCCCTACAATGTACTGGCCGCGATACAGGCCGTATCCAACCTCACATGGACTTCCAACGATGATTACCAGGCAACGGGAGTCGTCTATGTCATAGGCAAGATTTCCCGCATTTCCGAAAACGGAACATTCACTCAGGGAGGTTCTTACGGCAACGCTTCCTTCTACATTTCCGCAGACGGAAGCACCAACAACGAATTCCAGGTTTACCGCACCCTCTATCTTGGCAACAAAAAATACAAGTCAGGGCAGACCGACATCAAGGTCGGCGACGAGGTGGTCATCTGCGGCAAGCTGATGAACTACAAGGGCAACACCCCCGAGACCGTCTCCAACGACTCCTATGTCTATTCGATCAACGGTGAAACCTCTGGAGGCGGAGGTTCAGAGGCCGTGGCTAAGGGAAGCGGAACTCTCGAAGATCCTTACAACCCTGCCGGAGCGGCAGCTGCAGTCGCAAACCTCAAATGGACTTCCAACACCGACTATGAGACGACCGACAACGTCTATGTCAAGGGTATCATATCCCGTATAGCATCCAAGGGAACTTACACTGAAAGCGGATCCTACGGTAATGCCACGTTCTTCATTTCCGAAGACGGAAAAGAGGCAGACGAGTTCGAAGTTTTCCATGCTCTCTATCTTGGCAACAAGAAATACGAGGAAGGGAAGACCGACATCAAGGTCGGCGACGAGGTGATCATCTACGGCAAGCTGATGAATTACCACGGCAACACCCCTGAGACTGTCAGCAACGGTGCCTATCTCTATTCACTCAACGGAGTGTCCGAAGGGGAAGAGCAGATCGATCCTTCTGAATATGAGAACGCTCCCGCCAAGACAGTGGACGAGTTCATCAAGGCTGCCGACAAGGATAATTACTACAAGCTCACCGGAACCGTCAGCGGGTTCAATTCTTCTCACTGCAGCTTTGACCTGACCGATGACAGCGGCTCCATCTATGTTTACAACGTGGCGAACAAGGCTGACTGGAGCTCCAAGATTTCCAACGGCGGAAAGGTAACCCTTGCCGGAAAATACGATTTCTATGCAGCCAAGGAGCAGCATGAAGTGATAGAAGCCGTGATCCTTTCCTTCGAGGAAGGCGAGCCTGTACAGGGTGAAGCTGCAACCGTGGCAGAAGCACTTGAGGCTGAAGAAGGCGCAGTCCTTGAGGTCGGTCCGGCACTTGTCGTCGCCGCCGCGGACCAGGGTTGCCTGATCGAACAGGAAGGTGCGATGATCTATGTCTATGGAAAGACAGCCAATGTCGGCGAGATGGTCACTGTCACGGCGACCCGTGCCGAGTACGGAGATGCGCCTCAGCTTTCCGAAGCTACCGTCAAGGTGGTTTCCAAGGACAACCAGGTCACCTATCCTAATCCAAAGGATATTACATCTTCCTTCGATTCCTATTCTTCCCAGACCAGGGAATATGTGACCTTCACCGGCAAGCTTTCCATTTCCAACAACAAGTACTTCAACATCGAGGTCGATGGTGCTACGGTTGTCGGAAGCATCGTCAAACCCGCCAAGGACATCTCATCCCTGAACGGTAAGACCGTCACCATCACCGGTTACTTCCTCTATTTCACAACAGCCTCCAGCGGTGCCAAGTACCTCTATGTCATCGCAACGGATATCCAGGGCGACGGCAGTTCCGGAGGAGATGACCCCGGAGAAGTGACAGGAGATTTATCCAGCAATGTAGAATGGACCAAGGGCGAGAATGCACAGGATGTAGTCATCAAAGTAGGGAGTACCGAAGTGCCCGGCCTCAAGCTTGGTACAAGTTCCAAGGTTGGTACCGCCACAATGGTCTTGAAGAAGGGGTCTACTTCCGTGTCTTTCTACGGTGTTTCATGGAAGGGAAACAAGACGTCGGTGGTGGCCAAGGTCGGCGACCAGGTTTTGTTCACCCAGGAACTTGCCCCCAATGATGGAGCTTCCAATAATACTCCGTTCACCTTGTCTGTCAATGACAGCGATCACTACACCAAGACTTTTGACGCCCTGCCGCAGGACACCACTATCACCGTAACGACTGTCGAAGGAGGAAAGACCAGAGTCATTCTCTTCGGTATCAACGTCAAGTAAAGTTTGAAAAGGATATTGAAAATAACTACATCGCCGCTGGCAGTGCTCATGGCACTGTCAGCATTGGCGGTGTCTTCCTGCTCTGAGCCCGCCAAGGAAGAACCCCAGGTCCCTCCGGTACTCAGCATAAAGACGCAGTCCGTCACAGGTGATGCAGGCAGCCAGTTCCTCAGCATTACGGCCAGCGGCAGCTGGACCCTGTCCACTTCTGCATCCTGGCTGAAAGTCGAACCGACTTCCGGCAGCGGAAACACGACAACCGCCGTGCTCAGCTACACTGAGAACACAGATGCCGTCCGCACCGGCACAGTGACCCTCACCAGTTCTGGGGGAATCTCATCGGCTTCCCTGACCCAGAACAAGAAGGTCGTACCGGCTCCGCCTTCTGATGAAAGAGGCTATGGAGCAAAGACGGCATCATTCAAGTGGCTTGAACTTCCCGAGACCAAATCCGACGACGGACTTGAGTTTTTCACCCATTCCATGACCATAGGTTCGGTCCAGACGAGGAATTATTCATTCGACTGGGACTATGACGACCTGGTCGCTCCATGGGTAGCCTATCCTTTAAGTTCCTGGAACATCGGCAGCGGGAGCCGTACCGACCAATGGGGAGTCGATCCTCTCCTTCCGGAATCCAAGCAGCCGATAGTCTACAAGGCCTTTTCCGGATTCGGTTCCCGAGGCCATCAGATTCCCTCTGCCGACAGGCTGAGCAAAGACGCCAATATCCAGACCTTCTACGGGACCAACATGACCCCTCAGGACTATGATTTCAACGGAGGAACATGGGCGGTCCTGGAAGGAAAGGTCAGGGACTGGGCGAGGAAGACAGGTGCGACTAACGGAACGGATACCCTCTATGTGGTGACCGGATGCTATGTCGGAAATTCGACCAGGAAGGCTTACGACAATGTCGGCAAGGCCGTAGCGATACCAGAATCCTACTTCAAGGCCCTCCTTCGCTACAAGAACAACTCCTCTGTCGGCCACAAGGGATTCATGGCATGTGCTTTCTGGTTCGACAACGAGAACAAGTATTCCAGCAAGATTTCCAAGGACATGTCGATGTCCATCTCGGATCTCGAGAAGAAGCTGGGTTACAAGCTTTTCGTCAACCTCGAAACAAAGGTCGGGGCAGACACCTACAAACAGATTAAAGATGAAGATCCTTCCACCGTCTCTTGGTGGTGGAACTAGGATAAGGAACAAACGATAACCAATGAGAAGATTTTACTGCATAATCACCCTGCTTTTTTTGCTCCTGCCGTCGGCTTGGGCACAGAAGGTCCAGAAAACCCATGTGATTGGTTTCTACAACCTTGAGAACCTTTTCGACACCTATCACGATGAAGGAAAGAATGACTATGAGTACCTTCCGGACGGAGCCAACCAATGGACGGACGTGAAGTACAACAAGAAGCTCCACAACATGGCTGAGGTCATCCGTGCCATGAAGGATGAGAACGGAGTCTATCACACTATCCTTGGAGTGAGCGAGGTTGAGAACCGCCATGTCCTTGAAGACCTTGTGACACAGCCGGAGATCGCCGAAGCGAATTACCAGATCGTCCATTACGACGGACCAGACCGCCGTGGTGTCGACTGCGCCTTGTTCTACCGTCCCGACCAGTTCACCCTCCTGGAGAGCAGGTCCATTCCATTCACCTTCGATTCCCAGTCGATCAAATTTTCCATGACGCCTGAAGAGCAGGCCGATTTCCGTACCAGGGACATCCTTGAGGTAAGGGGGACGATAGGGGATGAGATGTTCGCCTTCTATGTGACCCACCTTCCTTCAAGGATCGGAGGCAAGAGCGGAGACCTTCGCAGCCGCGGTGCCGAGATCATCTACGAGAATGCCATGAAGCTGATGCGGGCTTATCCAGGGATTAAGATCGCCGTGATGGGCGACATGAACGACAATCCATTCGATGAGAGCATGGTCACTTATCTCCATGGCAAGGAGAAGACGGAGGAAGTCGGCGAGCAGGATTTCTTCGACCCCTTCCTCTCCATGATCAAGGCCGGTTTCGGTTCCCTTGCCTACCAGGGAGTCTGGAGCATCTTCGACATCATAATGGTCAACGAGAACCTTGTCAATCCTCCGAAGGGTACGTACAAGATCCAGCCTATAGTCAAGAAGAAATTCTATGGAAGGGTTTTCCAAAGACCTTTCATGACCCAGCAGGAAGGCCAGTACAAAGGCACTCCGAAGAGGACCATGTCCAACGGAGCCTTCATCAATGGTTACAGCGACCACTATCCGACCTACATTGTAATTTCGAACAAGTAAAATGAATATCTTAAAGAAATCAGCCGCAGTCCTCTCTGCAGTCCTTCTCTGCTTTACCGTCCTGGCACAGGACCCGACAGGCGGAGTCAAAGGTACGATCATCAACAGGGCTGACCGCGCACCTATCCAGGGAGCGACCTTGAAGCTCAAGTCAGGAGCTACGGAGATCGGGACCGTGACAACCGATGCCCAAGGCAACTTCCAGATCAATGCCCTGGCGGACGGAATGTACGACCTTTCGATCGAAGCCCCCGGCTTCCTTCCGACCACGGTCAATGTCACCGTCAACGACGGCTATGTCAAGAACCTGTTTTCCATGAGCCTTTCTCCGTCGGTCCTGGCCAATGAAGTGGATGATTCTTCATTCGGAGAGTTCGACCTTGATGGAACGGGCTATGAAGACACCCCCACGATCCTCTACGACCAGAATGACGTGTTCAACAACGTCGCCGGCTACAATTTCAGTTCCGTGAGGTTCAAGGCCCGTGGCTATGCGAGCGAATCCCAGGATGTCTATGTCGCCGGAGTCAAGATGAACGACGCCCTGACAGGCTATTCGCCATATTCACTGTGGAGCGGCCTGAATGAAGCCACCCGGTCGAAATCCAATGTGATCGGATCCGAGATTTCCCCTTATGGAATCGGAGGCTACAACGGCTTGACTAACATCTATGCCACTCCTGCCCAGGTACGTCCCGGCATGCGCTTCAGCCTCCTGACCAACAGTGCCCTTTACAGGACTCGTGTCATGGGAACCTATGCATCTCCTGAAAATGACAAAGGATGGTCCTATGCGGTCAGCGCTTCCGCCCGCCTTGGTGGAAACGACTGGGTACAGGGTGTGTACTACCGCTCCTTCGCTTACTACGCCGGAGTCGAGAAGAACTGGAATGACCGTCACCGGCTTGCCCTAGTCACCTTCGGGGCTCCTGGTACCCGCGGAGCACAGAATGCTTCCACGCAGGAAGTCTATGACCTTGTAGGCGACAACATGTACAACTCCAACTGGGGCTACCAGAACGGCAAGATGCGCAACGCCCGCAACAGGATAACCTACGAGCCCATCACCTTCCTCAAGTACGACTACACCCCTTCCAAGGATTTCGAACTTTCCGCCACGGTGCTCTACAGGACAGGAAAGAACGGTTACACCGCACTTGACTGGTATGATGCCCTTGATCCCCGTCCTGACTACTACCGCAATCTTCCCAGCTACTTCTACATGGCCAATGAAGACTACGGCCGCCTTAATCCCGTGAAGGCCGCCTGGGCCAGGGAAGCCTGGCAGAATGGCCTGGCATCTACCACCCATGTGGACTGGGACAGGCTCTACACTGTCAACCGCAGTTCCGAGGGGGGACGTTCAAAGTACGCCCTTGAAGAGCGCCATGTCGACCAGAACGACCTCAACCTGGCAGCGAGCATGAAGTGGAACCCTTCGTCCAAAGTGACGATCACAGCCGGACTTAACGGAAAACAGAACCGCACCGAGTACTACAAGAAGATGAACGACCTTCTCGGCGGAACCTATTTCCTCGATGTGGACCAGTTTGCCGAACGTGAATATGCATCTTCCAACGTGATGATCCAGAATGACCTAGACTACTTCTTCGCATTCGGAGAGCCTCGCCAGGTCAAGACCGGAGACAAGTACGGCTACGACTACTATGCCCACCTGATGAAAGGCGAAGGCTGGGCTTCTGGCAAGTTTGCTCTCGGAGGTCTCGAGGTTACCATTGGAGGCAAAGCCGGAGTCACTACATTCTGGAGGGAAGGCCTTGTCAGGAAGGGCCTTTTCCCGGGTCTTGACGCCGATGGGAATCCTATTTCCGTCGGAGGCAACATCTACACGACCTATGACGAAAACGGAGAAGTCATCACATCCAAGGGTAACTCCAAGCGGAGCACCTTCATGACTTATGCCGGCAAAATCAACCCGGCATATTCATTCACCGGAGGACACCGCGTTTTCGCAAATGCAGGTTATTCCAGCGAAGCCCCTTATTTCGACAAGGCCTTCCTTGCCCCCAGGACCAGGAACACCCTTGTCAAGGACCTTGTGAATGTCAAGTCCTTGTCGGCAGATGTCAACTACATGTATGCTACCAACGGCTACAGCCTGAGACTCACCGGATTCTACACCACCATCACCGACCAGACTGATGTGATGAGCGTCTATTACGACCTCAACAACTCCTTCGGTAACTTCACCCTGAGCGGCATCGATGAGAGGCACGCCGGAGTGGAACTTGGTTTCGAGGTACCTACTCCCTTATCGGGCCTGTCCCTCGTCGGTGTGTTCACGGCCGGTGAATATATCTACACCTCCAACCCCTTGCTTACAGCAACGGTTGACAACAGCCAGGAAATCATCTACAACAATGTTCCGGTCTATTACTGGAAGAGTACTCCGATGGTTGACGGAACCGTCCAGAAGCACTATATTCCCAGTACTCCTCAGCTCGCAGCCAGCCTCGGCTTATCGTATTTCTACAATTACTGGTTCATTGACGCGGATGTGGACTATTTCGCAAACTCTTATCTTGACATGAGCCCTCTGAGCAGGACCGACTACGCTACCGCCGGACCTGACGGAAAGATTACTCCAGAGGAAGTGGAAGCCATGACAAAACAGGAGAAGTTCGATCCTGCAGTCCTTGTCAATTTCAGCGTAGGAAAGTCCTGGTACTACAAGAGAAAGTACCAGTACGGATTCTCGCTCAATGCCAAGAACATCCTGAACAAGAAAGATGTCAAGACCGGAGGTTTCGAGCAGACCAGGATGGTTGACAACACCGTCAGCAAGGAACGTTACTACAATTTCGATCCCAAGTATTTCTACATGCAGGGATTCAACTACATGCTGAACCTTTATTTCAGATTCTAAAAGGAGGGACGATAATGAAAAAGTTTTTTTACTCGATAATTGCAGTTGCCCTTCTGGCAGTTTCTTGTGAGGAATGGGAGCCAGTCATCGGCAATCAAGGCGATCCGGCAGAGCCTGCCTACGAGACCCTCACGGTCAACACTACCATTTCCGAGCTGAAAGCCCTTTACAAAGGGAAGCCTCTTCACATCAATGACGATGTCATCATCGGGGGACAGGTTACTTCCTCCGACGTCTCAGGCAATATCTACCGCTCCCTGTACATCCAGGATGAGACAGGTGGAATAGAAATCAAGATCGGCAATTCCTCCCTTTACAATGACTATAAATTGGGTCAGTGGGTGTATGTTAAGTGCCAAGGCCTGGTGCTTGGCAACTACGGTGGCATGCTCCAGGTCGGGGCTGAAGATCCTACCGGAGAATATGAGACGGCCTACATCGACGTGAAGAGCCTTATCTATGCCCATGTCATAAAAGGCCAGAAAGGTACTCCGTTGGCACCTGTCGAGCTAACTGAAAATGACGTCAAGGTCGCCCTTGGCTACAGTTACAGGAGCCCCTATTTCGGGATGTACGTTACCCTCAAGGACCTTACCTATTCCCATGAGATTTTCGCCCTCCTCTACATGGACAACTACGAAGACAAGAAAGCTTCTTCAAACAGACTTTTCCTGTCTGACCAGCAATGGGGAGTCACTACCTGGGCAATGAGCCAGAACAAGATGAAGGAATATCTCCTTTCCGGCGTCTGGGATTCCGCCAAGATCGGTAATTCCGGAGACTATAACTATGGAACGATCGGAGATGCTGACAATCTTGGGAAGTTGATGGATAATGCTGCTGCATACGCCGTCAGCCAGTATTTCAAAATGCCACAGGGAACTGAGATCCAGATACGTACCAGCGGATATGCCAAGTTCGCAGACGTGGCAATCGACCGTGAAATCATCAATGGTGCCAAGATTGATGTGACCGGTATCCTTGCCTACTACAATGGCGCTGCCCAGTTCACCCTCATCGACATCGATGGGGTGAAGATAAAATATTAGGATCGTTTCCTAGAAAGACAATTTGCCTCCCAGGTAGAAACTGCGCGGCAAGACAGGCCCGTAGAGATACTGGGAGTCTTTTTCTGCGCCCACGTCGATGTCCTTCTGGTGCTGGTCCAGGATGTTCTTGCAAGAGAGGGAGACTTCGAGAAAAGCACCATCGAGGACAAGAAAACGACCAATAATGATCTTAAGTTCGATTACATTGTATTTTTTCTCAAAGACACCATTATTTGCTATCTTCACCCGAAATTGATAACTTGCAGTATGAAGAAAACATTATTAGCATTAGGAGCAATCATCATGATGGCATCGTGCAGCAATGAAAAGAACCCGTTCATGCAGGAATGGGATACGCCATATGGCATTCCACCTTTCGACAAGATTTCCCTCTCCGACTACATACCTGCGGTAAAGGCCGGCATAAAGCAACAAGAGAAGGAGTTGGATGCAATCCTTAACAATCCTGCAGCACCAACATTCGACAACACCATAGGAGCATATGAACTCTCCGGTGAAATCCTGGAAAAAGTCACCGGCGTCCTCTATAACCTTCAGGAAACCGAGGGTGGGGACGAGATGGAAAAAGTCGCCGAGGAGGCCACGGCCTTGCTGACCGCCCATGGCGACGAGATCTCGATGAACAGGAAATTCTTCGAGAGAGTCAAAATCATCTATGATGCCGACCAGAGCGCCCTGACCAGGGAGCAGCAGATGGTGCTTAAGAATCTCTACCAGAGTTTCACCCGCAACGGAGTCAATCTTGACGAGGCCTCCCAGGCTAAGCTGAAGGAGATCAACCAGAAGATAGCCGCTGCCCAGCAGAAGTTCGGAACGAACCTCCTTGCAGAGAACAACGCCTTCAAGGAGAAGTTCGGATTTCCTGTGTCCTCCTACACTTCCGAGATGACTTCCTGCGAAGACCGGGCTCGCAGGGAAGAAATGTTCAAGGCCTACTCCTCCAGGGGCAACAACGGCAATGAATATGACAACAAAGCCCTTTGCCTTGACATCCTGAAACTCAGAGCCGAGAAAGCAAGGATGCTTGGATTCGATTCTTTTGCCGCCTACGAACTGGACGACAAGATGGCGAAGGATCCCCAGACAGTGGACAATTTCCTCGATGAGATCCAGAAAGCCTCCAATGCAAAGGCAAAGGAAGAAGTCTATGACATGCAGAAGGTGATGGATGAAGACATCGCTGCAGGCAAGCTGGCGAAAGGTTCCAGGATCCAGCCTTGGGACTGGTTCTATTACGCAGAGAAAGTGCGTCAGCGCAAATATGATCTCGACGAAAACCAGACCAAGCCATATTTCAAGATGGAAAATGTCCGCAAGGGAGCCTTTGCGGCGGCTCACAAGATTTATGGAATCAACATAGAGCCTGTTTCGGACGTGCCTCTTTACAATCCCGCAGTCGAGACTTTCAAGGTGACAGATGCTGACGGAAGCCTTCTTGGAATATTCATGACTGATTACTTCCCTCGTTCTTCAAAGCGTGGCGGAGCATGGATGAATGTCTTCCGCGACCAGTATCTCGACCGTGACGGAAACAATGTCCGTCCCATTGTCGTGAATGTCGGAAACATGACGGCTGCGACAGATTCGCTGCCTGCCCTTTTCACCATCGATGAAGTGGAGACGGTCTTCCATGAATTCGGCCATGCTCTCCACGGATTGCTGACCCAATGTGCCTATCCTTCAGTGAGCGGAACCAGCGTGAAGCGAGATTTCGTGGAGACGTTCTCCCAGTTCAACGAGAACTGGGCCTTCCAGCCGGAGATCCTTTCTGAATATGCCACACACTACAAGACCGGTGAGGTCATCCCTTCCTACCTTGTCGAAAAGATCAACAATTCCCACAAGTTCAACCAGGGATTCATGACATCGGAACTCTGTGCAGCCTCCATCCTCGACATGAAGTGGCATGAACTCACAGTTGAGGATCTTGAGAAGATGTCGCAGAGAGACCAGGCAGCCAACGTGGCTGCCTTCGAGGAGAAGGTCTGCAAGGAGATGGGCCTCATTGATGAGATCATACCCAGGTACCGCACTACCTATTTCAATCACATTTTCAACAGTGGTTACTGTGCAGGCTACTACAGCTATCTCTGGGCTGAAGTCCTGGACAAGGATGCCTTCGAGTATTTCCAGGAGCAAGGCCTTTACAATCCGGCCGTTGCAACCAAGTTCCGCCGCCTTTTCCTTGAAAGGGGAGGCAGTGAGGAGCCCATGGTCCTTTACATGATGTTCCGCGGAGCTCAGCCCGATCCGGGCGCCCTTCTCAGGGCCCGTGGTTTGGAATGATTACTTCAGGGCCTCAATGAGGATTCCCTGGTTGGATGAGACGGTGCATTCGTACCATCCTTCGGCATCACGCTTCATAGGAAGGTAGCCATCTCCGCCAAGCACTGACACTTCGCGACCGGGAGCCCGGAAGCGGAGTGTGTGCGTTTTCGGTCCTTTGTCGTGCGGATCATCGGCTATGCAGACGAATAATGCCTTGTCTGCGCTTCCATCCAAGGCCTTCATGCTGCCTACAAGAAGAGGACATCCGGCGGACAGGTCGCAGAAAGTCCCATCTTCATAGACTATCATGTTTTTCTCTCCGCATTCTTTCAGTGTTTCAGTTCCTTCGAAGCCAACTCCGGTGGTAGCCTCGCGGGTGTATTTCATGTAACGTTTACCGATGGTGTGGATTTCATTATTGACCTTCTTCAGTTTGTCGTACTGTTGTGTCTTGTTGCCATCCTTGTCCACCACCTGGTTTTCCCACCATCCGGCCGTGTAGCAGGCCCATGTGATGCTCCTGGCTCCGAAAGCGAGGGCAGAGTATGCTTGGAAGCGCAGCTGGTTCTCAGTTACCCATGCATTAGGATCCAAGCTGTTCACCTGGACTGTGATCCACATGTCCCGGCCAGTCTTGAGGCATGCATCGGCTACGATCTTGAGATTGGCATAGGCCTTCTCAACTCCAGCGGCAGGCTGGAGGTAATAGTAGTCGTAGGAAATGTAGTCTGCAGGGACATTCTTACAGTAGCGGTCTATGTAGTCTGCATAGGAGGCTGTGCCAAGGGCGCCTTTGACAGGATATTCACCTTCCCGCGGACCAGGTGCATAGTAGGGATGCAGGTTGATGAAAGCGAACTGATTCGGGAAGACCTCCTCCACTTTCTCCAACACCTTTCCATAGTATGGGAAATCCCAGCATGAAGGCTCATCTCCGATGTCTATGCCCCAAACAGCCGGATGATCCTGGAAGTTTGCCGCTCTTTCTTCATAGACGGGAAGCGGGTAGACATCTTTCAGTGTGCCGGCATTGTCTCCCATGCCTCCCCACCAGCCGGGAACTATTCCGCTAAGGATAGCTCCCACTCCATATTTCTGGAAGAGGTCCAATGCAGGGCGGTCATTCTCCATGCAGATGACGAAATCAACGCCGCACTCGGCTAAATCCTTGATGTGGGCCTCTGTGCGGGCATAAGGACGAAGGTGATAGACACCGATGTTCATTTGGCTCCGGTCCATCCGGCCGGATTTTGTGGCAAAATCATTCTTCTCTTGCGCGGAAATGTTTCCCGCCGTTGCTATTCCGGCCGCAAGCAGGATCAATGTGGAGATCAGAGAGTGTTTCATGATGTGGTTGATAATGTAGTTGTGGACCATAGGACAAATATAGTAAAAACTTCACAGAGGACTGCTGCCCGAAAAGAAAGGGCAGTACAATGAGCAACGGAAGGAGGAGTTTGTTTTTCATGGCAGTTAAAGTTTTGTTTAAAAACAAAATATTCCCACAATCCTTCAGTTTTTACTATCTTGCATGAAATTTTACATCAGGACTTATGATAAAGAGACTTTTTCTGCCCATAGCTTTCCTTGGACTGGTTGTTTCTGCAATGGCCCAGTCTTCAAGTGAAGCCCGTTTGCTGAGATTCCCCGCCACGAACGGAACCGACATCGTTTTTTCTTATGCAGGTGACCTGTTCACAGCTCCGCTTTCCGGAGGCGAAGCCCGCCGTCTCACTTCACACATCGGCTATGAGATGTTTGCCAGGTACTCTCCTGACGGGAAGACTATAGCCTTTACCGGAGAATATGACGGAAACCGAGAAGTTTACACAATCCCTTCGACGGGAGGCGAGCCTGTCAGGCTAACCTACACGTCAACCAATGGTAGAGATGACCTCGGCGACAGAATGGGGCCAAACAACATAGTCATGGGATGGACCCCGGACGGGAAATACATCATCTATCGTAACAGGACTGGCGATGGATTCCCTGGCAAACTGTGGAAAATCTCCGTTTCAGGAGGCATGCCGGAGCAGATTCCCCTTCCTGAAGGAGGATTCTGCAGCTATTCCCCTGATGGGAAGAAGCTTGCCTACAACCGCGTCATGCGCGAATTCCGTACTTGGAAATACTATCGTGGAGGAATGGCGGATGAGGTATGGGTCTATGATGGGAAGAAGGTGGAGCAGATCACTAAGTCATATGCCCAGGACATATTCCCGATGTGGGTGGGTGACGAGATCTATTTCGCCTCAGACCGCGACATGACAATGAACATATTCGTGTACGACACGAAGACCAAGGCTACAACCAAGGTTACCTATTTTGATGATTATGATGTCAAGTTCCCCAGCACCAACGGAAAGCTGGTCGTCTTCGAGAAGGGAGGTTACCTCTACAAGCTTGATCCTTCGACCAAGAAGGCTGAGCAGGTCCACATAACCCTTTCCTCCGACCTTGTCTATGCAAGGGCCGAAATGAAGAATGTCGGCAAGCTCGGACGCAACAGCTACAGCCTTTCTCCTGACGGGAAGAGGGCGGCAATAACCTCCAGGGGAGAGCTCTTCGATGTCCCGGTCGGAAAGGGAATAACCAGGAACATCTCCCAGACTCCAGGCGCAAATGAAAGAAGTGCATCCTGGAGTCCGGACGGCAAATGGGTCGCCTTCATCAGTGACAAGACCGGAGAGACTGAGGTCTATCTCCATGAAGTAGCCGCAGGAGGCGAACCAGTCCAGCTTACCAAAGGAAGCGACACTTACATAAGGAGTGTCTTCTGGAGCCCTGACAGCAAGCACCTGTTCTACACTGACCGCAAGAACAGGCTCGTCGAAGCCGATCCCGTTGCAAAGACAACCCGAACTGTGATGACATGCCCTGAATCCGAATTCAGGGGAGTGGAGTTCTCTCCGGACAGCAAGTGGATAGCCTACACCAAGCCGGCTCCCAACGAGATGAGCATCGTCTATCTCTACAATCTCTCAACCGGCAAGGAGTATCCGGTCACTGAGAAGTGGTACAATTCCGGATCCCCGGTCTTCTCTTCTGACGGCAAGTACTTGCTGTTCACTTCCGACCGGGATCTACGGCCTATCTACAGCCGGATAGAGTGGAATTATGCTTATGGGGATATGTCGGCGACTTACATGGCCATGCTGTCCAAGGACACTCCTTCCCCAATGCTCCCTACTGACAGTGAGTCTTCTGCCAAAGCTGAAAAGAATGAAACTGACAAACCCGCAGGAGACAAGAAGCCGGATGACAAGAAAGTCTCCGAAAAGAAGGATGTCGAGGTCAAGGTTGATCCTGACGGACTGGTTGAGAGGACTATCAAGCTCCCCATCGGCAGCGGAAGGGCGATCTGCTGTGATGGCAAGAAGGTCTGGTTCCGTGACGGGCGTGGCACCAAGACCTATGATTTCGAATCTGGCAAGACTGAAGACTGCACGGATGGCATGATCATCTACCGTAACGGTGACAAAAAAGCCATCCTGAGCGCAAAAGGAAAATGGACCGTGGTCAATTTCCCTGCCCCTAAGGTCGGCGGAGGAGAAGAAATCGACGTTGACAACATGTTTGCCGTCGTGGATTATTCACAGGAATGGCCACAGGTCTTTGATGAAGTCTGGAGGGCGTTCCGCGACGGCTATTATCTTGAGAACATGCACGGAAGGGACTGGAAGGCCGTGAAAGCCAAATATGAGGTCCTCTTGCCCTATGTAAAGACTCGCCTTGACCTTAATTACGTCATCGGGGGAATGATCTCCGAGCTGGCAAGCGGCCATGCTTATGTCTCCCCGGGAGACTATCCGAAGCCGGAGAGGATCCCGATGGGACTTCTCGGTGCCAAGCTGAGCAAGGACAAAGGCTTCTTCAAGATCGACCATATCTATTCCGGTGCAGTGTACCGTCCGGAGCTTCGCAGTCCTCTTACCGAGCCTGGGATGAACATCTCCGAAGGAGACTACATCACAGCCATTGACGGCAAGTCCCTCAAGGATGTCGACAACATCTACAAGCTACTCATCGGCAAGGCGGACAAATTCACCGAACTGACAATCAACACGAAAGCTGCCGAAGGCGGCCGCAAGGTCGTTGTCAGGCCGATCGCTGATGAATATCCTCTCGAGCACTACGAGTGGATCCATAAC
>CADBMD010000157.1 GCA_902795735.1 uncultured Bacteroidia bacterium | reverse complement strand
GCGTTTGCCCTTGTTGTACTTGGAGCAGTCTGCGATGCCTCCCGTGGGGAAGTCGGGCAGGAGCTCGAAGGGCTCTCCCTTCAGGATAGCGATGGACGCGTCGATGAGCTCGTTGAAGTTGTGCGGCAGAATCTTGGACGAGAGACCGGCGGCAATGCCTTCGGTGCCCTGTGCAAGCAGCAAGGGGAAACGGACCGGCAGTTCGACAGGCTCCTGGTTACGCCCGTCGTAGGAGGTCATCCATTTGGTGATCTTCGGGTCGAAGACAACTTCCTTGGCGAATTTGCTCAGGCGGGCCTCGATGTACCTCGGGGCGGCATTGCTGTCTCCGGTGAGGATGTTACCCCAGTTACCCTGACAGTCGATCAGGAGTCCTTTCTGTCCAAGCTGGACCAAGGCTCCGAGGATCGAAGCGTCGCCATGGGGGTGGAACTGCATGGCCTGGCCCACGATGTTGGCGACCTTGGTCAGGCTGCCGTCGTCCATCCTGTACATGGCATGCAGCACACGCCGCTGAACGGGTTTCAAACCGTCAACGATGTGCGGGACAGCCCTCTGGAGGATAACATAGGAGGAATAGTCAAGGAACCAGTCCTTGAACATTCCTGAAAGCTTGTATTTCCGGCTGTCAGCACTGAGAAGCTTGTCGTATTTCCCTTTCGGGGCCTCCGCTTCTTCAGTTCCTTCTTCCTCTTCTTCGTTCTCCTCCGGGTTGTCGATTCCTTCCCACTGGTCGTCCGTAGCCATATTCCTTCTCCTAAGATAAATTATTCTTCGTATCCGAATTTCCTGAGTTCCTTGCGGTTTTCCCTCCAGTCCGGATCAACCTTGACGAAAAGCTGAAGGAAGACTTTTTTCTGGAAGAAGTCTTCCATGTCCAGCCTTGCGTCAGTGCCGGTCTTTTTCAAAGCTGAACCGCCTTTACCGATTATTATTCCTTTCTGGGAATCCCTCATCACGTAGATCACAGCGCCGATCTCGTACCTGTCCTTACCTTCCTTGAAGAACTCTATTCCAACCTCGCAGCTATAGGGAATCTCCTGGCTGTAGTTCTGGAGGATCTTCTCGCGGATGATCTCCGAAGCGAAGAACCTGAGGTTCCTGTCAGTGAACTGGTCCTTGTCGAACCAGGGAGGTGAGACAGGCAGTCTGCTCACTATCGCATCGAGGACGCTCTCGAGGTTGAACCTCTCCTTTGCAGAGACCGGGATCACGATGGCCCCGGGAAGCGTCTTCTGCCACCAGGAAATCAACTCCACGACCTTGGGCTGGTCGCTGATGTCGATCTTGTTGACCACAACCACGACCGGGCACTCGAGTTTCCCGAGTTTCTCGATATATTCGATGTTCTTGTCGCTCTTTTCCACGACATCCGTGACATAGAGGATGATGTCGGCGTCGCCGATGGCGGCGTCGACGAATTTCATCATGTCCTCCTGGAGACGGTAGCTAGGCTTGAGCATGCCGGGAGTGTCGGAATAGACGATCTGGTAGTCCTCCGTGTTGACTATGCCCATGATCCTGTGGCGGGTAGTCTGTGCCTTGGCCGTCACTATGGACAACTTTTCCCCGACCAGGGCATTCATGAGGGTGGATTTGCCTACATTCGGATTACCGATGATGTTGACGAATCCCGCGCGATGTTCCTTGTTGTTGACCATGCTAGACATAGGCCCCCATCTTGAGGACGTTGACCTCGCCCTCGCTGAGGTATCTCCACTCACCCTTCTTGAGACCCTTCTTGGTCAGTCCGGCGAAATAGACCCTGTCGAGAGCCTTAACCGTGTAGCCGAGAGACTCGAATATCCTGCGGACGATGCGGTTCTTGCCGGAATGGATTTCGATGCCGAGCCTGCGGTGGTCCTCAGCGTCGATGTATTCAAGTTCATCTGCCTTGATGTTACCGTCGGCAAGGTCAAGCCCGACAGTCAGGATCTTCTCCTTGTCTTCTTCATCAAGAGCCTTGTCCAGGATGACCTGGTAGATCTTCTTCTTGTTGTAGGAAGGATGGGTGAGCTGTTCGGCGATCTCTCCGTCATTGGTGAACATGAGTACGCCGGTAGTGTTCTTGTCAAGCCTTCCGACAGGGAAAACCCTGAGGGTGCAGCCCTTGAGCAGATCCATGACGGTCTTTTCGGCATGGGGGTCGCTTGCGCTTGTCACGAATCCCTTGGGCTTGTTCATGACAATGTAGACTTTCTCCTCGCCCTTGAGCCTTTCGCCGTTGAAGCGGACGTCATCCTTGAGGACGTTGATCTTCGTCCCGAGCTCGGTCACTACCTCGCCGTTGACGGTGACGACTCCTGCCTGGATGAAGGTGTCAGCCTCTCGTCTTGAGCAGACTCCTGAGTTGGCTATGAATTTATTGAGACGGATTTCTTCCTTGATGGGGGTAGGTACAGTGTCGTTGTCGGAAAGGGCCATGTTCTCCAGACGCGGCTTGCGGGAAAGCATCTGGTTGATGCCTATCTCGTCGGTCTGTGTGAAGTGTGTGGCAGTCTTGCGGGCAGCTTTCTTGGAGAGAGCCTTGGCCGGAGCCTTGGGAGCAACGGGCCTGTTCTCGCCAGCGAATCCGCTGCGGTGCTGCTGGCCATATCCCTGGCGGCTGTCGCTGCCATAACTACCATGGCTGCCATAACCTCCCTGACGACCTTCGCCGTAGCTGGGACGGCCTTCGCCGTAACGCTGGCGGTTGTCACCGCCGTGATTGCTCCTGTTGCCATAACCACCCTGGCGTCCTTCGCCGTAGCTGGGACGGCTGCCGTAGCTGGGGCGTCCTTCACCATAACGCTGGCGGTTGTCACTGCCAAAATTGCTGCGGCTGCCATAGCCTCCCTGACGACCTTCTCCATAGCTGGGACGTCCTTCTCCATAGCTGGATCGACCTTCGCCGTAACGCTGGCGGTTGTCACTGCCGTAATTGCTGCGGCTGCCGTAGCCTCCCTGGCGGCCTTCGCTGCCATAGCTGCTGCGATTGCCATAACCGGGACGTCCTTCACCATTATGCGGAAGGCGCTGCCTGTATTCTCCTTCTTGGTTTGCCGGAGCAGGGGAGACTTTCCTTCTGGGCCTTAGTTTCCTGCCCTCTGATGAATAACCGGACCTTTGTCCTTCCTTGTTCGCGTAATCCCTACGCTCTTCGTGGTTCTCCTGACCACCTTTCATGTTTTCTTCCATACTGATTGTGGCTCACGCCACGATGTTAAGGTTGTGAATAATACTATTTTAATTTGAAAATGTAAGTTATGGTTCCTTGCTGGAGCGCGGGAGCATCCGCGCTTTGGTTGAAATGTGCCTTCATGGCAGCGGCCCTTGCCGCAGCCCACAGGGTCTTGTTACTGACCGTGGTTCCCTGTCCGCCGGCAGTTGCTTTGGTGACGTTTCCATAGTTGTCCACCCAGATGTCCACGACGACTTTACCTTCATCCTGGACTGTATAGTCGGGCCTTGGCAGGGCTCCGAGTACGCTGCGCCCCTTCAAGTGGGCGTTCGGAGTACCATCGGCCTTCCCGACGGATGTGTTGCCCTTTGGATGCCCGGCCTTGAATTCTGCTGATGGATTGGTGGATCCATGAGGGGCAAGGGAAGAATCTTTCTTGCTCATCCCAGGGAAAAGGGCATTCTGCTTTATTTCTTCTTTAGGAGCGGGTACTTCGACATCTCCATGGTCATCGGGCTTGGCTTCGGCCGTCTTGTTGGGCCTTTCGCTCTTGACGGGAGATTCGCTCCTCTGGATCAGTTCCACAGGCTTTGTCCTGTCGACTTCTTCCGCCTGAGGCTGGCGGCCTCTAAGCTGCCTGCGCACAGGCTGCGGAGGTTCTTCCTCGAAATCGATCAGGAAGGTCTGCTCCTCTGGTGGAGGATAGATGTATTTCAGCCCCGTGAACGCGCATGAAAGCAGGACCACGAGGTGCACGGCAATCGTCAGGACGATTCCCGTGGTCGTGGAGACCTTGGCCTCCTTATCTCTTTCACGAAGGTACTGTTTCATTATTCAGGCTGTGTGGCCAGTATGACTTTGTAATGGTTCCGTTTGGCGATGTTCATTATCGAGACGACCTCCTTGATCGGCACGCTTTCATCGGAATAGATGGAGAATGTCGGATCTTCCTCGCCTTGGAGGAGGCCGACAAGGCTGTCCTCAAGGTCTGCGAAATGGGTAGGGTTCTCGTCACCGTTGAGGTGATAGGTGTAAGTCTCTCCGCCCCAGTCCTTGATGGAAACGCTGACGGTGGGCTTTGCGCTCACCTGGCCGGTGCTCTTGGGAAGCAGGAGCTTGAGTGCGTTGGGATTGACCAGCGTCGAGGTGATGAGGAAGAAGATCAGCAGGAGGAACACCAGGTCCGTCATTGAAGACATGCCGATGTCCGACATCACCTTTGTGGATCTCTTGAATGCCATTTATTATCTCTCCTCTTCGTTGTCTGCAGGTTCATGCAGAAGGTCCATGAAGTCTATGGTTGCGTTCTCCATCTTGAACATCAAGTTGGAGATCTGTGCTGTCAGGTAGTTGTAGCCGAAATAGGCAAGGATACCTACGATCAGACCACCGACGGTGGTGATCATGGCGGTGTAGATACCTCCGGAAAGGAGGGTGATGTCCACGTTGTTGCCTGCGTTGGCCATGTTGAAGAAGGCCTGGACCATACCGAGGACGGTTCCGAGGAATCCGATCATCGGGGCTCCGCCGGCTATGGTAGCAAGGGTGGCGAGGCCTTTCTCGAGCCTTGCGATCTCGAGGTTGCCCATATTCTCAACAGCTGTCTGGATGTCGGTAAGCGGCCTTCCGATACGCTCGATGCCCTTCTCTACGAGGCGGGCGACCGGAGAATCATACTTTTCGCAGAGGGAGAGTGCGCTCTTGACTTTTCCTTCATGAATATAATCCCGGATATCCCTCATGAAATTCTTGTCGACCTGCTGAGCCTTGTAGATCATCCACCACTTCTTGCCGCAGATGTAGATTGCGATGACGGAAAGGATGGCGAGTACTATCATCAGCCATCCGCCCTTGGCTGCCATCTGGATCAGGGAAAAAGTCTGCTCGGTCTGCTGGGGGAGAGCCTGAGCTGCAGATTCAGCACCATTTGCGATGGTTTCGGCCATCTCCGTTGCGGCGGAGTCAAGGCCTACTTGTAAGACATGGAACAACATAATTTATTACGTACGTTTATTTGATTTCTTCTAAATAATTCACAAGCGCTTCCAGTGCAACTGCACATATCACGCCATCAAACGGCAAATTTAATCAAAAAAACCGACAATAGCTACTATTCTACCTTTGTGAGGAACAAAGCGTGGCCAGGGACAGACTCGCCAGCCTCGCTCCTGGAACCGCCTTTTACCAGTTCTTCCATCCAGGCGGTTTCCCTGCGGCCGCGCCCCACGTCAAGCAGGGATCCTACCACGGCACGCACCATATTCCTCAGGAACCTGTCGGCACGGATGGTGAACAAGAGGTAGTCGTCTTCCCCGGCAGGATATCCCATCAGCCTCACATGGTCAGGAACATAGGCTTCCCATCGTGCCATGCTGACAGTGCAGACCGATGTCTTGTTGTCGCTTCCGACCTTTTCGAAACAGCTGAAATCATGGGTGCCGAGGAGTACGGAAGCAGCCTCGTTCATCTTCGGAACATCGAGCTGGAAGGTGTAGAGACAGGAATATTTCCCCATGAAAGGATCCTTCTTCCTGTGGATGAAATACTTGTATTCCCGGAGCGTTGCGTCGAACCTTGCGTGGAAGTCTGGAGTGGCTTCGGAGATGCCGTGGACGACGATTCCATGGGGTAAGATGGCATTTAATTTGTAGCCAACTGCCACGGCGTCAAGATCCCGGACCGACGTGTCGAAGTGGGCGACGTAACTGCTCGCATTGACCTTCGAATCAGTCCTTCCGGCACCTGTAACGGCGATTTTCTCTTTCAAGAGAGTCGAGAGAGCATTCTGAAGACACTCTTGGACGGTTGTTGCATCGCTTTGCATCTGCCAGCCGCAGAAAGCCGAGCCGTCGTAGGAAAGGATGATCTTGTAACGCATGGAGGTGAAATGTTTGATAATGCGCAAAATTATAAAAAAGACGTTACATGGAAAGCGTTAACATCAAAGAATTGAACGACAGGATCCAGCGGGAGAGTGCATTCGTGGACATGCTTTCCCTGGAAATGGGAAAGGTCATAGTCGGCCAGAAGCAGCTGGTCGAGAACCTGCTGATCGGCCTGCTTGCCAACGGCCACATCCTCCTCGAAGGAGTGCCCGGCCTTGCCAAGACCCTGGCGATCAGCACCCTTTCACAGGCGATCGATGCCAAGTTCAGCCGTATCCAGTTCACTCCTGACCTTCTTCCTGCCGACCTTGTCGGTACGATGATCTATTCCCAGAAGGATGAGAAGTTCGAGGTACATAAGGGCCCGGTCTTCGCAAATTTCGTCCTTGCCGATGAAATCAACCGTTCGCCTGCGAAGGTCCAGTCGGCCCTCCTCGAGGCGATGCAGGAAAGGCAGGTTACCATAGGTGACGAGACTTTCAAGCTTCCGGAGCCTTTCCTTGTAATGGCTACACAGAACCCTATCGAGCAGGAAGGTACCTATCCTCTTCCGGAGGCTCAGGTCGACCGTTTCATGCTGAAGGTGGTGGTCAGCTATCCGAAGAAAGACGAGGAAAAGCAGATCATAAGGATGAACAATTCGGGAGAATTCCCCAAGGCAAGTCCCATCATCAAGCCGGAAGACATAGTCCGTGCCCGGGCGGTCGTTCGTGACGTCTATATGGATGAAAAGATCGAGCGGTACATCGTGGACATCGTCTATGCGACCAGGACACCAAAGGAATATGGCCTCGGAAAACTTGCTGACCTGATCTCTTTCGGCGGATCTCCAAGGGCCAGTATTTCTCTTGCCATGGCGGCCAAGGCTTATGCCTTCATCAGGCGTCGCGGCTACGTCATCCCCGAGGATGTGCGTGCAGTCTGCAACGAGGTGCTGCGTCACAGGATCGGCCTGACCTATGAAGCCGAAGCTGAGAACGTGACCACTGAGCAGATCATCGCCGAAGTAATCAATGCCGTCCAGGTTCCTTAGCAATCATTTCAGGAAATGCCGTCCAATCCTTCAGCAAACGAGCTTCTCCGCAAGGTACGCAAGATAGAGATCCGGACCAGGGCGCTTTCCCACCAGATCTTTGCAGGTGAGTACCATAGCGCCTTCAAGGGCCGTGGAATGGCTTTCAGCGAGGTGCGTGAGTACCAGTACGGGGATGATCCACGTTCCATGGACTGGAACGTGACGGCTCGTCTGCGTGCACCGTATGTGAAAGTCTATGAGGAGGAAAGGGAGATGACGGTGGTCCTCCTGGTCGACATCAGCCGTTCAGGGCTTTTCGGAACCAGGGTGAGGACCAAGAGGGACCTTATCGCCGAGATAGCGGCGGTGTTGAGTTTTTCCGCCATAATCAACAATGACAAGGTCGGTGCTCTCTTTTTCAGCGACCATGTCGAAAAGTTCATTCCTCCCAAGAAGGGCCGCAGCCATCTCCTGCACATAATCCGTGAGATAATCGAGCTCAAGCCCGAGTCTGATGGTACCGATATCGGTGAAGCCCTGCGTTACCTGACCAATGCATTGAAGAAAAAGTGCACGGCCTTCGTCCTGTCCGACATGCTGGATGTGGACAAGGACGGATCTCCTCGGTACGAGGATGCTCTCAAGGTAGCCAGGAACCGTCATGACATCTCCGTCATCAAGGTCCATGACCCTCGTGAGCAGACCATCCCTTCCATCGGCCTTGTCCATGTCAAGGATTCGGAGACCGGGGAGTCGGCCTGGGTCAACACTTCCAGCCGTAAGGTCCGTGCCGGGTATTCCAAGTGGTTCGAGAATGTGAATGATAATGAGAGGAAGCTTTTCAACCGCTACCAGATCGATTCCGTGGATATTTCTACGGACGATGACTATGTCAAGGGGCTGATGGCCTTTTTCGGAAGGAGGTAGAAATGAAGAAACTGATTGTCACAATAGTCTTGGCGGCCTTCGGTGCAGTGTCATCTTTCGGTCAGTCCTATTCCGGGAAGACATTCCTTGACCCTTTGCAGCCAAGGGATTCTGTGCTTATAGGCGACCAGTTTGTCTATGGTGTCCATCTTAAGGAGGTCCCTTCAGGGACTGTGCTGGTCCCTGCGGATTTTTCCAAGGGGTTCATGCCTGGGGACAGCGTGGAAATCGTCCGTCCGTGGGTCGCGGACACGGTTAAGGTGCATGGCCCTAAGAAGGCTCCCAGTTCCCGGGACATCGATCTTTCCTTGATCATTACGTCTTTCGAGGAGGGGAAGCATGTCTTGCCTCCTCTTCCTGTCTTGAGGCAGTCTTTGAGCGGAGAGGTGGATACTCTTGTTTTCGAACCGGAGACGCTTGAGGTCTTTACGATACCAGTCGACACGACGACTTATGTCATCCATGACATCAAGGGGCAGATCCGTTATCCTCTGACGCTCTCTGAGATCCTTCCTTATGTGGCGGTTGTCTGGCTGTCGGCTCTCGTGGGGATCCTTATCTGGGCTTTGCTTTCTTCCAGGAGGAAGAAGGATGTGAAGGAGAATGCCTACAAGGATCCTCCTTACATCGTGGCTCTTCGTAAGCTTGAGGGGTTGCGTTCTGAGAAGAATTGGGTTAAGGAGAGGCAGAAGTCTTTCTATTCTGGGATTACTGATGCTTTAAGGGAATATATCGATGCTCGTTATGGCATTGATGCTCCTGAGATGACGACTGCTGAGCTTTTCGACAGTTTGAAGATGACTGATGTGCCGGCGGATTTGTTCATGGAGATGAAGGGGTTGTTTGAGAGGGCTGATTTGGTGAAGTTCGCAAAGGCTTTTGCTTCTGATGAGGATAATGCTTCGGCTGTGCCTTCTGCGGTGCGGTTCGTTACGGCGACCTATCAGACTGCCGCTCCTTCCCAGGCCCCTGAACCAGCAGAAGGAGATGTAGAGCCGGAGCGGACGTCCGGGCCCGGCCGAGTCCATTCTCGCTTCGCTGCGGCTGAGAACGGCCTAAGCCCGGAGTCCGCTCCGGC
>CADBMD010000156.1 GCA_902795735.1 uncultured Bacteroidia bacterium | reverse complement strand
GTATTTAATGAACCAATCTCTCCAAAGGTTGGTGGCATAATCCCTGTCACGGCCCTTGTAGGGAAGCATGACGATAAGGGCTGAACGGATCTTTTCACCGGGCATGATCACCGCATCGAATCCATTGCAGTTGCCGGCATTCCACATGGTGACATCGCCTTCATTCCTGAATTCGGACTGCCAGGTTCCAGCCCAGCCGATAGCCAGGAGCGTTCCTCCATCCCCATGGACGAGGTCGAAATACGGGAAGACAATGTGGGTCGCCCTTCCGTTGGAAGACACGAATGTGACTACGGAATCCTTTATCGGAGTCTGGTAATCGGCGTAAAGGTTCTGGTGGTCGCCAAGACAGCCTCTGAGCATCACATCTCCGCCTTTGAAAGGTATGGTGGCACTCTTGATGTCTTTCAGGACCTTGCTTGGAGCGGAACCCTTGTTCTCGAACCAGACTGTGTACTCAGTCTCTCCGAATTCTTCATTGAAGAAGGCATCCACCCGGGCCTCGACGCCGGAGTCCAGCTTGAAAGAAGCCGAGAGTTCCTTTCCGCCCGGTTTCTGCGTACAGGCTTTTCCGGTCTGCTCAAGGCCTTGGAAGCCTTCATGGAGCACTCCGTCATAGACAAAAGAGACCGGAATGGTGGCAGGATTCTCCAACCATCCTGAGAACATGGCCTGTCCTGAAGGAATATCCGCACAAGGGCGGTCCGTAGGGATTACCTCGGGAGCGGATCCGCATCCTGAGAGGATAATCAATGTACAAGACAACAAAAACGCTGGCAACTTTCGCATAATGGAAAAAATTAGAATGTTTTTTAAAGATAATCATTAAATTTATATGTTTGACATGTTTCTTTTAACAAAACGAACTCAAGATGAAAAGATTCTTCTATCTTTCACTGCTCCTCGCCTTGGTTCCGGCTCTTTCCGCAAGAGCAGGAAAAGTTGTCACCGACAGCCTCCAAAGCAAGATCCTGGGAGCGCAAGTCAAGTACAATGTGTACCTTCCGGACGGATTTGACAAGAGTGAACAGCTCTACCCGGTCGTCTATCTCCTCCATGGCCTCTACGGCACTTATGAAGACTGGGAAAAGACCGGCAGGATGAAACTGGTCGCCGACGAACTCATCTCGTCCGGCGAGGCCTCCCAGATGGTCATAATAATGCCCAATGCCGGTCACCCTGATGTCCGTAATGAATGGAACGGCTATTTCAACATGCCTGGATGGAACTATGAGGATTTCTTCTTCCAGGAGCTGATCCCTACGGCAGAAAAGAAGTACCGCATCGTCGGTGACAAGGGCCACCGGGCAATAATGGGTCTCTCGATGGGAGGAGGAGGAAGCACCGTCTACAGCCAGCGTCATCCAGACATGTTCTCAAGCTGCTACGCAATGAGCGCATGGCTGGACCAGGACCTGGGACCGAACGCAGACAATCCCGATGTCAAGAAAGACAAGTTCTACTATACCTGCAAGGCTGTCAGGGAGCACTCTGCCCTGGATTTCGTCGACAATGCCGACGAAGCAACCCTCGAAGCGTTAAAGGGTGTCAAGTGGTTCTTTGACTGCGGTGATGACGACCCCCTCGTACGTCTGTCCTTCGAACTTCACATGAAGATGAAAGCCAAGAGGATCAAGGACGAACTGAGGGTCCGGGACGGCGTACACAACTGGGAATATTGGCACAATGCCCTGAGGCTTGCGCTTCCTTTCGCTTCCAGGAATTTCGACAGATAGGGAAGGGATGGCTAAAGTCTATGTAGCCTCCAGCTGGAGGAATCCTTACCAGCCGGAAGTCGTTGCCCGGCTCAGGGAAGCCGGTCATGAAGTCTATGATTTCAGGAACCCTAAGGACAATCCTGGTGGTTTCCACTGGTCTGATGTCGGAGAAGACTGGCAGGAATGGAGCGTCGGTGAGTACATAAGGAACCTGAAGCATCCTGTTGCCGAGAAAGGCTTCAAGGCCGACATGGATGCCATGCTATGGGCTGATACATGCGTGCTGGTCCTTCCCTGCGGGCGTTCGGCACACACTGAAGCCGGGTGGTTCGCAGGGCGCGGACTAAAAACGATAGTCTATATTCCTGAAAAACAAGAACCCGAACTCATGTACAAGGTTTTCGATTCCGTGACAGGTTCGATCGAAGACCTTCTCCTCGCCCTGAGCTGATAGGATTATTTAGGAATATTGCCTATCTTTGCAAACTGTTTGAAACTATAAGAGTTTACATTTCAATATTCATTAAATCATGAGAATCATCCAAGTTACAGGAAGGGAAATCCTCGATTCAAGAGGAAACCCCACGATCGAGGCCGAAGTTGTCCTCGAAAGCGGTATCATCGGTACGGCGGCTGTTCCCTCAGGAGCTTCCACCGGTGAGAACGAAGCTCTTGAGCTTCGCGACGGCGACCCCAAGCGCTATGGCGGCAAGGGCGTCCTCAAGGCTGTAGAGAACATCAACGACAAGATCGCTCCTGCGATCGTAGGAATGTCAGCCCTGGAGCAGAGGGCAATCGACAAGACCATGATCGAGCTTGACGGCACCCCCACCAAGAGCAATCTCGGTGCAAATGCCATCCTCGGCGTCTCATTGGCCGTTGCCAAGGCTGCCGCTGAATATCTCGGCATTCCTCTTTATCGCTACATCGGTGGCACCAACGCTTATGTCCTGCCTGTCCCGATGATGAACATCATCAATGGCGGAGCTCACTCCGACGCTCCTATCGCTTTCCAGGAGTTCATGATCCGTCCCGTCGGCGCAGCTTGCGAGGCTGAGGCCGTACGTATCGGCGCAGAGGTTTTCCATGCTCTCCAGAAGGTGCTCAAGGCTCGCGGCCTTTCCACCGCTGTCGGTGACGAAGGTGGTTTCGCACCCAAGCTCGAAGGCATCGACGACGCCCTCGACTGCATCATCGAAGCTATCAAGAAGGCTGGCTACGAGCCCGGAAAGGATGTTACCATCGCCATGGACTGCGCAGCTTCCGAGTTCTGCTTCAAGGAGGGTGACACCTTCTACTATGACTACAAGCAGCTCAAGGATGGCAAACAGAAGGATCCTAATGGAAAGAAGCTCACAAGCGAAGAGCAGATCGCCTATCTCGAGCAGCTCATCACCAAGTATCCTATCGACTCCATCGAGGACGGCCTCAGCGAGGAAGACTGGGAAGGCTGGGTCAAGCTCACCAAGGCTATCGGCG
>CADBMD010000155.1 GCA_902795735.1 uncultured Bacteroidia bacterium | reverse complement strand
CATGAGCTATCCTGCCAAGCACGATGTCTGGCCGATCCCTCAGGTCGAGCTTGACCGTACTCCTGGCTGGAAGGGCAACCAGAAGCAGGGCTGGTAACAGTCTTGGCTTAACATGAAGTAAGGCACGTCAGATATGGCGTGCCTTTTTTAATAATGATATTTTGAGTATATTTGTAAGACACACTGGTTAGCCAATTCCAAATTTGTTTTTATAATGAAATCCAGATTCATCACATTGATTGCTGCACTGAGCTTTGTGTCCGGCAGCATTTTCGCTCAGCAGTGGGCGCCTGCAGGAGACAGGATCAAGACAAAATGGGCAGAAGAGGTAAGCCCGGCAAATGCCCATCCAGAGTACCCCCGTCCCCAGATGGTTCGCAGTGAATGGAAGTCTTTGAATGGGCTCTGGGACTATTCCATCAAGCCCAAGACAGAGGCCCAGCCGACCGTCTTCGATGGCAAGATCCTCGTTCCGTTCGCAGTGGAGTCTTCACTTTCAGGAGTCGGACGTACAGTGACGGCGGACGATGCTCTTTGGTACAAGACCACTTTCACCGTTCCTTCTTCATGGAAGGGAAAGAGGCTTATGCTCAATTTCGATGCTGTTGACTGGAAAGCAGAAGTACTTGTCAATGACGTCAAGATCGGCACTCACACAGGAGGCTATACCCATTTCTCCTTCGATGTCACTCCTTATCTCAAGAACGGAGCCAACACCCTGGTCCTGAAGGTTTCCGATGCCACCGACAATGATTTCCAGCCTCGCGGCAAGCAGGTCATGAATCCTCATGGAATCTGGTACACACCTGTTTCCGGAATCTGGCAGAGCGTCTGGATGGAACCTGTTGCTCCTGCCCACATCACTGACTATAACGTTGTTTCAGACATCCACAGCAAGACTATCGATGTCACCGTCGATGCTGCAGGTGTCCAGGAAGGCGATGTGGTGAAAGTTCTTCTTCTCGATGGAGGTATCGGCTATTCTACCGAGACAGCCATCGCTGCCAAGACAGCTGTTGAAGGCCAGTATGCAGTGATCTCATCAGGAATGACAGTCCCTGGAGGCTCGGTCACCTTGAATGTAAGGAACCCCCATCTCTGGTCGCCTGACAGCCCTTATCTCTATGGTCTTGACATCCAGATCCTCAGGAACGGCAAAGTCATCGACAAGGTTGCTGCTTATACTTCGATGCGTGAGATCGCTGTGTTCCAGAAGAACAACACGACCAAATACATGGGTCTTAACGGAGAACCTCTCTTCCAGTTCGGTCCGCTCGACCAGGGCTGGTGGCCTGACGGACTTTACACGGCTCCGACAGATGAAGCTCTCAAGTTCGACATCCAGAAGACCAAGGACTTCGGATTCAACATGATCCGCAAGCACATCAAGGTCGAGCCTGACCGTTGGTTCTATTACTGCGACCAGCTCGGAATGGTGGTCTGGCAGGACATGCCTTCTTTCTCCGACAACAGGAAGGGGAAGTGGGGAATGTACTACTATGGTGAAGGCGTTGATTTCCCTGCGACTCCTGAGGCAAAGGCCAACTATTACAAGGAATGGACTGAGATCATCAACCAGGTCAAGAAGTTCCAGTGCATAGTGGTCTGGGTTCCCTTCAACGAGGCCTGGAGCCAGTTCGACACCAAGGATGTGGTCGCTTACACCAAGAAACTCGATCCCACCAGGCTCATCAACCAGTCCTCCGGAGGAAACTGGGAAGAAGGAGTCGGTGACATCCTTGACAACCACCACTATCCTTACCCGGCCATGAGGATGTGGGACAAGAACATGATCAATGTCCTCGGTGAATATGGTGGAATCGGCTTCCCTGTCGAAGGCCATCTCTGGCAGGCAGACAAGAACTGGGGTTATGTACAGTACAAGAGCGGCGATGATGTGCTCGCTGAATACACTTCATTCGCCGAGCAGCTCAAGCAGCTGATCAAGCAGGGTTGCTGCGCAGCCGTTTACACCCAGACAACAGATGTCGAGATCGAGATCAACGGACTCATGACCTATGACCGCAAGGTCATAAAGATGGACGAGAAGAAGCTCCGCGACGTCAACCTCGGTGTCATCAAGGCTCTTCCCGGCAAATAGTGGACATGTCATGGGAATGACTCTCAAGGATAACTGCAAGTATGCCATGCTGGTTCCGACCAGCATGGGCTTGCGGGTTACCCCGGATAACGGACAGCCGGTCCATTCTAGCGATACCTTCCATCTGCAGGCAACCAGTGCAGAGACCAATGTGGCGAGTATCTCGTCCTTCCTTGGCCTTCCTGTCAAAGTCCTTACCGCCTTCGTAAAGGACAGTCCATTTGCCTTGTTCATCAAGTCCAACCTCCGTTCCAGAGGGATGGATTTCGAAGGTCCCGAAGTCCCTCAGGGAGGGCCCTGGGGCTTCAGGCACCAGATCAATGTCGCTGACAGCGGGTTTGGTGCAAGGGGACCGCGTGTTTGGAATGACAGGGCAGGAGAAGTGGGCCGTACGCTCGATGCCTCTGATTTCGACCTTGACAGGATATTCAAGGAAGAAGGCGTGCAGATAGTCCATCTTTCCGGTCTTATAGCAGCATTGAGCCCCAAGACAAGCCAATTCTGCCTTGAGATTGCCCGGAAAGCCAAGGAATCAGGCTCAGTCATAAGTTTTGACCTGAATTACCGGGCTTCATTCTGGGCCGGGAGGGAAGAGGAACTCGGAGGAGTATTCAGGGAGATCGCGTCTCTCGCCGACATCCTTGTCGGAAATGAAGAAGATTTCCAGCTTTGCCTTGGGATAGAAGGTCCGGAAGCTGGTGGCCGTGACATCGCTTCCAAGATCGAGGCATTCAAGGAGATGATCGGGAGAGTGAAGACTGAATATCCCTCAACCCAGGTCTTCGCGACAACTCTCCGTCAAGTCGAAGATGCGGGCACCCACAACTGGGGCGCCATCATGCTGGAAGGGGAAACCTGGCATGTCGTCGAACCCCGGCCGATCCACGTCCTCGACAGGATCGGGGGAGGCGATGGCTTTGTAGGAGGTCTTCTGTACGCTGTTCTCAAGGGTTGGGATCCTGTGAAATGGATCCAGTTCGGCTGGGCCTGCGGAGCCCTTGCCACAACCTTCCTTACAGATTATGCCCAGCCTGCCGACGAGGAGCAGGTCTGGAGTGTCTGGAACGGCAATGCACGGGTAAAGCGTTAGGGTCATGCTTCATTTTGCAAGAGGCTCCAGGACTGACTGTATTTCCCCTGAGGAGATCCGGTCAGCCCTGGTTTCCGTTTTTGAAAAGCTGGGACCCAGGCGCAGGGTGCTTGCCCTTCCTCCGGATTTCACTCGGCTGAATTCTTTCGCGGGTCCGATCACCTCGATGGTAAATGACTATTACGGAGATGCTCTCACTGACGTGATGCCTGCACTCGGTACACACAGTCCGATGACGGACAGCCAGATAGGGACCATGTTCGAAGGTGTTCCCAAGTCAAAATTCCGGGTACATGACTGGCGTAACGACGTAGTCACCGTCGGCGAGGTCCCTGCTTCCTATGTATCGGAGCTTTCCGAAGGCAAGGTTGACTACCCATGGCCTGCCCAAGTCAACAAGATGCTTCTCGATCCTTCATTCGACTTGATCCTTTCGATAGGCCAGGTAGTGCCTCATGAAGTGATCGGGATGGCCAATTACACCAAGAACATATTCGTTGGAGCCGGTGGTGCAGATGGCATCAACAAGAGCCATTTCATAGGAGCATCCTATGGCATGGAGAGAATCATGGGGCGTGCCAGGACTCCGGTCAGGGAGGTCCTTGAATATGCAAGGGTCAATTTCATTCCTCAGCTGCCAATCATTTATATCCTTACTGTCCGGGCCAAGGATGAGAGGACCGGAGCGATGGTGACGCGCGGACTTTTCATCGGAGATGATTTCGAGTGCTTCGAGCTGGCGTCGGCCCTTTCCCTTGAAACAAACTTCATCATGGTGGACAAGCAGATCCGCAAGTGCGTCGTTTATCTTGACCCAGAAGAGTTCAAGAGCACCTGGCTAGGCAACAAGGCCATTTACAGGACGAGGATGGCCCTTGCCGATGGAGCAGAATTGCTGATTCTGGCTCCTGCACTCAAGGAATTCGGAGAGGACCCTGCCATTGACAGGCTCATCCGTAAGTATGGCTACAAAGGAACCCCTCACACGCTTGAGGCTACCGCCGCAAACAAGGACCTTCAGGAAAACCTGGGGGCTTCCGCTCATCTGATCCACGGATCTTCCGAAGGGCGGTTCAAGATTACATACTGTCCCGGCAATGGGATGACAAAGGAAGAAATAGAAAGTGTGGGCTTCGCTTATGGGAATCTTGAAGAAGCCCTTGAACGTTACCCTATAGTAAAAATGGAGGATGGGTGGAACATGTTGCTGGACGGAGAGGAGGTCTATTACATCTCCAATCCTGCCCTCGGACTCTGGGCCCATCCCGACAGATTCATTTAACAATATTATTTCGGCATTTGAATTATGAAAGCAGTTTCAGACATAGGACTTGTGGGTCTGGCCGTTATGGGCGAGAACCTGGCTCTGAACATGGAAAGCAAGGGCTTCCATGTCAGCGTGTATAACCGTACGGTCGAGAAGGTGGACCGTTTCATGGAAGGAAGGGGTAAAGGACTTAATTTTTACGGAGCACATTCCCTTGAGGATTTTGTCGCTTCCCTCAAGAGTCCACGAAAGGTCTTCCTCATGGTCAAGGCTGGCAAGCCCGTAGATGAATTCATCGACAGGTTGATCCCGCTGCTTGACAAGGGAGACATTATAATTGACGGAGGAAACACTCATTTCCCTGACACGGCGCGGAGGACTGAATATGTGGAAAGCAAAGGACTTCTCTACATCGGTACCGGAGTTTCCGGTGGGGAAGAAGGTGCCCTTAAAGGACCTTCCATGATGCCTGGAGGCTCTCCTGCGGCATGGCCTTATGTCAAACCCATATTCCAGGGGATAAGCGCCAAGGTTGCAGACGGGACTCCTTGCTGTGACTGGGTTGGCCAGGGCGGAGCCGGTCATTTCGTGAAGATGGTCCACAACGGGATCGAGTATGGAGACATCCAGCTTATCTGCGAGTGTTACCAGATCATGAAGGACATCCTCGGTATGACAAACGAGGAAATGCACGAAACCTTTGCGGAATGGAACAGGGGAGACCTTGACAGCTACCTGATAGAGATTACCCGTGACATTCTCGCGAAGAAAGATGAGAATGGTGATTATGTCCTCGATTACATACTTGACACAGCCGGACAGAAGGGAACCGGAAAATGGACGGCAATTTCAGCCCTCGACCTGGGCGAGCCTCTGACTCTTATCAGCGAATCGGTCTATGCCCGTTGCCTTTCTGCCATGAAGGAAGAAAGGAAGGAAGCATCCAAGATCCTTGAAGGCCCTGCTCCTGTGACGTTCACAGGCGACCGAAAGGCTTTCCTTGAGGATCTTAGGAAGGCGTTGTTTGCCTCAAAGGTGGTTTCTTATGCGCAGGGATATTCATTGATGAAAGCTGCGGCCAAGGAATATGGTTGGGACCTCAATTATGGAGGTATCGCTCTGCTTTGGCGGGGTGGATGCATCATCAGGAGCGTCTTTCTCGGCAAGATCAAGGAGGCGTTCGACAACAATCCCGCCATTGCCAACATACTTCTGGATCCTTATTTCAAGGATAAACTTGCTGATGCCCAGAAGGGGTGGAGGAATGTCGTGGGGCAGGCAATAGCGAATGGCGTTCCCGCTCCTTGCATGACTGCCGCCCTTGAATATTATGACGGTTATCGTACCGAGAGGTTGCCGGCCAACTTGCTTCAGGCCCAAAGGGATTATTTCGGCGCCCATACGTATGAACGCACTGACCGCCCGCGCGGCGAGTTCTTCCACACTAACTGGACTGGACATGGGGGCGACACGGTCTCCGGCACTTATACTGTTTAATCATATGCGGGAGTACTGCTTCTAGGCGGCATGTCATGGAACCGCCGCTCTGCGGCCCCACCGTTCGCTTCGCTCCGGTCCCCCCTCTTAACGTGCCGAGGGTGGCAGTGGTTCCCTGACATGCCACCTAGAAGCAACCAAACTGCACTGAAATAAAAGATCAAACGGAATATGGAAATGTCATTTGAAGATTTGAGAGGCCGGAACTGTGTCATCACCGGCGGTTTCGGAGTGATAGGAATGGCCCTGACAAGAGGCTTGGCTCAAGCCGGAGTCAACCTGGCTGTGATCAGCCGCAGCCATGACAACCCCGCCAAAGGACAAGCCATTGCAGAAGAATTCGGCGTGAAGTGCATAGGCATTTCCGCCAGCACCCTCGACCCCGAAGCCCTGGAGAAGGCCCTGGAAACAATCCATGAGAAACTCGGTAAAGTTGACATCCTGATCAACTGCGCAGGAGGCAACTCTCCCAAGGCTACCTGCAAAGTGGAACAAATGTCATGTGGAGACGACCTTGCCGACACCTTCTACGGTCTTGACCTCAGCGGCTTCGACCAGGTCTTCGACCTGAATTTCAAGGGGACGCTCCTTGCGACCAAGATATTCACCAAGGACATGGTGGCATCCGGTAAAGGCAATGTGCTGAACATTTCCTCAATGAACTCAATAAGACCACTGACGAAGATTCCGGCATATTCAGCAGCAAAAGGAGCGATAAACAACTTCACCCAGTGGTTCGCAGTGCATGTGGCACAGATGGGAATACGCTGCAACGCCATCGCTCCAGGGTTCTTCCTTACAGACCAGAACCGCTTCCTCCTTACAGATGAACAGACAGGGGAACTCAAACCTCGCGGACGCAAGATAATCGCAAACACACCCACCCACAAGTTCGGAGTCCCAGAAGACCTCGTGGGGACCATGCTCTATCTGCTGAGCGACATTTCCTCCTTCGTCACCGGAGTCATCATCCCCGTTGACGGAGGCTACAGCGCTTTCGGAGGAGTCTAGGAAATATCTACCTTGAAACCTTCCAGAAGGGAAAGCACGGTCTTGGCTTTGTCAAGGCTCGTACCTTGCGTGGACTGGATCCTCAAGTTCACCTTCCCGTCAGTTACGGAGAAAGCCTCTATCTTGATCCCTGCGGATTTCAGAGTTTCAATAACTTTGACTGCACCTTCATTGTCAACAGTGGAAACACTGACCGAAAGGACTTTAGTCCCGTACTTGATGTTTACGAAATGCATGGTCTCCAGGCAGATGATAGTCATCAGGGAAGCACCTGCCGCGACCAGGTACATTTCCGCTCCGCATGAAAGCCCGATGGCAGCGGCAACCCACAAGCCGGCGGCGGTTGTGATACCCCTGACAGCATTCTTCTGGAATATGATGACACCGGCACCGATGAAGCCGATTCCGGAAACCACCTGGGCCGCTACCCGCGAATGGTCATAGTTGCCTGAAAAAGCATATTCAGAGATGATCATGAAAAGGGCACTGCCGAGGGCTACGATGAAATGAGTCCGGATTCCGGCTTCCTTTGCCCGGTACTCGCGTTCGATTCCGATCAATCCGCCGAGGAGGCCGGCTATGAAGAGCCTGAGTATGAAATTCCAAGTCATGGTGTTTGAATGTTAGTGAAACTATCCTTGTCCTTCCAGTCCTTGAAAGGATTGCTGATCAGCCTTGAATTGTAGAACCGCTTGTCTCCGGTGACTTCCTCGCCCAGCCATGAAGGCTTCTCGAATGCTTCGTCTTCACTTCCCAGTTCCACTTCCGCGATGGTGAGACCCTCGTTATCGCCATGGAATTCATCCACCTCGAAGGTGTGGCCCCCGACTTTGACCAGGTGGCGTGTCTTGTCGATCACTCCTGCCTCACAGAGGCCGATCAGTTCCTGCGCCTCATCCACTGGAATCTCCTTCTCCCATTCATAGCGGCTGAAACCGCCTGAAGAAGCCTTCCCTTTGATGGTGAGGAAGCCCTTGTCATCCCTGATCCTGACCCTTACCGTCCTTCCGGACGTACTGCTCAAGTAGCCTTGCGTAATACGGAAGGCTTTGAAGACATCTTTCTTGTAGTCTCCTTTGACAAGGAATTTACGTTCAATTTCAAGAGGCATGGCAGAGTTTTTTTCCCTTGACCATAAAGATACGGAAATATGATTATATTTGTACATTACTTGTTTCTATCATGGCAGACATTTCCAAACGACTGGATTCGATCGATGCCCTCAGAGGGTTCGACATGATCTTCATCATGGGCTTTTCCGCTCTCATCTCCAACATTTGTGCATTGTTTCCGGGAGGAGACCAGTCCTGGCTGGCAGGCCAGATGAACCATGTGGCATGGAATGGCCTGGCGCATCATGACACGATCTTCCCATTGTTCCTCTTTATTTCTGGAATGACTTTCCCGTTCTCGCTTGGGAAAAAGCTGGAAAAAGGAATGTCCATGAAGAAGGTCTGGCTGGATGTCCTGAGAAGGGGACTTGTCCTTGTCTTCCTGGGCCTTGTCTATGACGGATTCTTCAAGCTCCAGTTCGCTACGCTAAGGTGGCCGAGCGTGCTGGGAAGGATCGGTCTGGCCTGGATGTTCGCCGCCATGATCTATCTGGGAGTCAGGAAAGTAAGGTGGAGAGTCCTCATCGCTGCAGTAATCCTTGTAGGCTACTGGGTCTTGCACATGTTTGTCGCTCCAGGTGCCGCTCCTGGTACAGATCCGGTTTCCATAGAGGGAAGCTGGGCCGCATACATCGACCGGATGCTGATACCGAATCATCTCTACAAGCCCGGTATATTCGATCCGGAGGGGTTGGTCAGCACCTTGCCGGCCATAGTGACGGCCATGCTGGGCATGTTCACCGGTGAGTTCATACGCCTGCCTGAATCCCGTATCTCTGGGGGCAGGAAGACTGTGCTGATGCTCATTGCGGCGGTGGTGTTTCTTGTGATCGGGCTTCTTTGGAATATGGTTTTCCCGATCAACAAGCAGCTTTGGACCAGCAGCTTCGTCATGGTCCTTGCGGCCTGGTCACTGGGACTGTTCTCAATCTTCTATTACATAATGGACGTCCGAGGATGGAAGAAATGGGCTTTCCCTTTCCAGGTTATCGGACTCAACTCCATCACCATCTACATGGCGCAGAGGATAATAGATTTCGGCAAGATCAATTCCTTCTTTTTCAAGGGATTTGCAGATCTTTTCCCGGAGTCTGTGGGTGCAGTTGTCCTGAGCCTTACGTACGTCTGCGTCTGCTGGCTCTTCCTTTATTTCCTTTACAAGAAGAAAGTGTTCCTGAAGGTCTGACCTTCTATCTTCCCAGCCTTTCGATGGCGTAGGCAATCCTTTCGGCAGTGTCCTTCCTGCCGATGCGGGCGACTATGTCAGCGATGCCAAGTCCGCTGGCCGAACCGGCCAGGGCCAGGCGCAGTGCGTTCATTACCTTGCCCATGGGCCACTCTTTGCCCTTGATGTATTCTTCCAGGGAGGTTTCCACACCTTCGACAGACCACTCCCCGGCATATTCCTTAAGGAATTCTCCGGTCTCTCTTACCATTCCGACGGTTTCCTCTTTCCAGAACTTATCCACGTCCTTTGCAAGGAACGGAGCGGTGAGGGTATCGTCATAGACCTTCGCCCTCGGATCGACCGGACGGCCGCCTGCAGGAACATCAGTGGCAGACCTGGATATTCCGAAAGCCTCGAAGTCCTTGGGGGCGACGAAGAGGTAGGGAGCTATCGTCCAGAAATCCTTCACGAAGGTGGCTCTCTCCTTGCAGAGGGAGACGACGCTCCTGACATAATCTTTCGTGAATATGTGTTTTTCCATGTCGGCTCCACTGGCATTGAACTTCGCTCCTGCCGTCAGTGCACATTTAGGACAGTCGATGATGTTGAGGTTATTCTCTTCCAGGATGGGTACAAGGATGTCGGTGAGTTCGTCGTCGCTCTTCATCCTCAGGTATTCCCTGTTGTACCAGCGTGCCTTTTCAGGATTGAATTTCGCTCCGGCCTTCTGCACTTTGTCCAATGAAAATGCACCTATGAGTTCTTCCATTGTGAACATCTCGCGGTCATCTCCCGGATTCCATCCGAGCATTGCCAGCATGTTCACGAAGGCCTCGGGGAAATATCCGTCCTCGCGGTATCCCCTTGAAGTCTCTCCTTCAGGATTGGTCCAGCGGAGAGGGAACACCGGGAATCCCATCTTGTCACCGTCGCGCTTGCTGAGCTTGCCGTTGCCGACAGGTTTGAGAAGCAGGGAAAGGTGGGCGAAGCGAGGCATCGACTCTTCCCAGCCGAAAGCCTTGTAAAGCATGTAGTGAAGAGGGAGGGAAGGAAGCCATTCTTCTCCACGGATAACTTCGGAAATCTCCATCAGGTGGTCGTCCACGATGTTTGCAAGGTGGTAAGTAGGCAGTTCGTCTGCCCTCTTCCACAAGACCTTGTCATCCAGGGTGTCGGTGTTGACCTCGATGTGTCCCCTGATGAGGTCGTCCATCTTTACTATGGTGTTCTCAGGCATCTTGAACCTGACGGTCCATCCGGTAGTCTCTTCCAGAAGCCTTTTGACTTCGTCCTCAGGCAGGGTCAGGGAGTTGCGCATCCGCATCCTGGTTGTCTGGTTGTAGATGAACGTCTCCTTTGAGGCTTCAGCCTTTGACCGGGCTTCGTCCAGTTCCTCCGGAGTGTCGAACGCATAGTAGGCATAGCCGTTGCTGATGAGCTGTTCGGCATATTCACGGTAGATGCTTTTCCTCTGGCTCTGGCGGTAGGGAGCATGAGGGTGCCTGGCTGAAGGCGTCTCAACCACCTTCCCGTTAGAATCGACTCCTTCGTCAGGGATTATCCCGCACCAGGAGAGGGCTTCGATTATGTACTCTTCAGCACCGGGAACGAACCTGTGTGAGTCCGTGTCTTCTATTCTTATTATGAAATCTCCTCCATTCTGCTTTGCATAGAGATAATTGTAAAGTGCGGTACGCACGCCGCCCATGTGGAGCGGCCCTGTCGGTGAGGGTGCGAATCTTACCCTTGTCCTTCTTTCCATCTGCTCTTTATATTAATTCATTTCTTTTTCTTGGCGGATCATCCTCTTGATGGCAGGTACGCTCTCCAGTTCGCCGATACTATTCCCGTATTCAACCACTAACGCCGGTTTACGGTCGACGTCGAAATGGAACCTCTTGACATTGTCGGCAGCATTGTAGCCTATCATGTTCATCCCGCTGGGAAGGTCTGACAAAGAATTCTCCTCCACTGAGGCAGCAATCGGCCTCTCAAACTTGAAGTCCTTGCCTATGATGATCAGGTTGCCGAGGTCTGCCTTTGCTATCTTTGACAAGTCATTGACCTTGAATCCGGTAGCGATGGCTGTTATCTTCAGGGTGTCGCCAATCTCAGGATCATCCTCCCAGACAAGGCCGGTCTTGAACTTGTTAACATCTCCGGTGTAGTCTGCGATCCTTGCGTTGATTTCCTTCAGGTCATCCATCGTAAGTCCCTTCTCGTTCTTCCCGCAGGTTATGTTGATAAGCAAGTTGCGGGCCGTTGTCAAGTCGAAGTCATTGAGAAGGGGAGAGCGGAGGGCTCCCTGGACGGCGTCTTCTATCCTGTTCTCCCCGCTTCCGGTACCTACTCCCATCAGGGCCATCCCACTGTTCTTCATCATGGTCTTGATGTCCTGGAAGTCAACGTTGATGTAGCCGGGCCTTGCAATGATCTCGGTTATGCCCCTTACGGCAGTGGCAAGCACTTCGTCCGCCTTCGGGAAGGCTTCATGGATGAGCAGGCTTCCGAAGAAATCGTAGAGTTTTTCATTGTTGATGATGAGGAGGCTGTCAACGTTCTTCACCAACTCATGGATGCCGTCTATGGCCCTTGACAAAGCCATGTCTCCTTCATTCGAGAAAGGGATGGTGACTACCGCCACCGTGAGGATGCCCTTGTCCTTGGCCATCTTGGCGATTATCGGGGCTGCTCCGGTTCCAGTGCCACCACCCATGCCGGCAGTTATGAACAGCATCTGGGTCCCTTCGCTCAAGGCGATTTTCTCTATCTGTTCCTGAGCTTCAAGTGCGGCGTTGCGGCCGAGTACGGGATCCGTTCCGGCGCCATGCTCTCCGATGTGGATCTTGACGGGGACAGGGCTCTCGTCCAAGGCCTGGGGATCGGTGTTGCAGACTATGAAGCTGCATCCTTCGACCTTCTGGCGGTACATGTAATTGACTGCGTTGCATCCTCCGCCACCTACTCCGATGACTTTTATCATAGACTGGATAGGGGTCCAGTTGCTGTTGTCAGCTATGTCGAAATTATCTAATTCTCCCATGATTGACATGTTGTTAAACTTCTTCTTTGTCCATACCGTCGAATAATGAGCCTACAGACTCACTGACTTTTGTCTGGAAACGCTTGATCCAGGTGATTTTAGGACGTGAGTCCTTTTTGTTTCCTTTATTTCCCTTTCCTTTGCCGCCCTCGTCTTCCTGCCTGTTGTGGAAATCTTCTATCTCATCTTTGCTGTAACCTCCGAACAGGGTGCCGTCTCCATCGTTGACCGTAGCTATTACGGTTTCCTCGATGGCAGGTTCTTCTTCTTCCGGCTTGGGGGCTTGCGGTACCACCGGCTCTTCGACAGGCTCGGGGAGTACTTCTGTCGGCTCTTTTTCGGGTTCAGGACGACGCTCAGGTGCCGATGCGGTTGGCGCCGGCTTAGGGGCTGTCCAGAAGCGACGTCCGGGTGACTCGTTGATGCAATTGAGCATCTTGTCACCTTTCGCTGCCAGGATCATGCCCATCGAGGTGGCTGCAGAGGCCTCTCCGGCTTCGGGACATCCCTCGCATGAGAAGAATCTTCTGGGCAAGCCGATTTTTACTGAATATCCTGAGAGTTCTTTTATGAAGTTGGCACAGTTGACGATGTCCGATCCGCCGCCGGTCACCACAACTCCGGCCCTCAGGATGTCTTCTGTGGCATAGCCGCTGACCTGGATGTGGTAGAGGAGTGCCTCGATGATCTCTTTCATCCTGGCGGTGATGATCTCGGAGATGTACTTGACCGTGACCTGTGCGGTGGGTGTGTCATTCTCGTCCACGATCTGGATCGATTTCTCTCCCAGGGCGGAAAGCTTGTTGGGCATGCATGCTCCATAGGCTTTCTTGATGTTTTCTGCGAGGTCGAAAGAGAAGTTGCATTCGGACTTTATGTCATTGGTGATGCTGTTGCCGCCGAAAGGAATGGCAGCATAGTACCTCATGATCTTGCCTTTGAAGATGGTAACCGAACTCACGCCGGCTCCGATGTCTATCAATGCCACACCGTTTTCCATCTGTTCTTCCTTCAGCACGGCCCGGGCAGTGATTCCCGGTGTGAAATATTTCCTGGCTATGGCTATGCCCATGCTGTTGAAGACATTGTCGATGTTGATGGAGTGTCTCCTGCTTCCTATGAAAACCTTGAAGTTCCCTTCGAGATTCTCGGCTGTCATTCCGACTATGTCGTTCTCCAGTTCATTGAGGCTGTCTTCAGTGGAGAAAGACTGCGCCACGGCTCCGTAGATGACTTCGTTCTTGCTGTCGTTGAGCGGGTACTCTTCCAACGCCATGGACTTGAGAGTGCGGACCTCGGATTCCCCGATTTGGGTGTCCGGCTCGGTCCGTATCATGCTTGCTGAAGCGGTCTCCTGGCGCACATAGTAGCGGGGAAGGCCGACGATCACTTGCTGGATTTTTATCTTGAGTTCCTGCTGTGCTTCGGTGATGGCTCTTCTCAGCCTGTCCTCGACCTTGCCCGGATTGTTGACGTAGCTGTACCGGATGCCCTGGGAAGGCGATTCCTTGTAGTAGATCACCTGGACATCCTGGCCCAGGATCCTGGCCACGCAAACGGCGATCTTGGACGTGCCCAGGTCAACTGATGCTATGTATCTTTCTTCCATATATGATATTGTTTTCTCTCTATTTCCTGCAAACGATCTGTCCGTCGAATTTCACGTTGACGGTCGAGTAGTAGCCTTCGCCTTTCTCCGGCACTATCGAAGAATAGTACTTACCGATCCTTGAGAACTTGTCTTCGATGTCCACGGGCTGGCCCAGGATGAACAGTTCCTTTCCGTGCCTCGGTACCATGACAAGGTCGCCGTTTTTCCTGACCGAAATCTGGCTGATGTTTTCGGACCAGGTCTTGGATCCCTGGATGTAGCCTACCATGGCTATGACTTTCTGGAGCCAGTCTCTTTCGGATTCAGTCTTTGGCTGTCCTTTGTAGCCGCTTTCGATGCTCAGAGGGATGTCTCCATCGATGATCGGTACCTTGGACGTGTAGTTGTCCTGGAGGGGGAAAAGGAATCCTTCTGAATCGGCATAGAATCCGTTATCTCCCTTCTGGAACCTTACGGAAGGCTCTCTCTGGTAAATCTTGACGTTCAGTTTCCCGTCAGGCGTGGTAAAGGCTTCGGCCCTCAGGATTGCACTTTTCCTGCCAAGGATGGTCTCAACTTTCATCAGGTCTACGCTGTCCAGCCTCTGGCCGATGTAAGCTCCGTATTCTTTGTTGAGATAGCCTTCTATGTCTTCCGCCGTGACAAAATTGAACTTGTCGGCGAATTCGACCTTCAAGCCGGAGCAGGCCAATTCACGATGCCTCTCGGCATTGAGGCTGAAGATGGCGAAAACAGCCATCCCCAGGATGCAGGCAGCCACGACGGCTATGACTATCTTGAGACCCCTCTTCATTTCTTCAGCCTTGCTTCAAGCATTTCGGTGATCGGAGCGATGAACCTGTCTATATTCCCGGCTCCGAAAGTGGCGAGTACGTCCAGTTCCTCTTTTTCCAGGTACCCCATCAGTTCTTCCTTCTTTAGGAGGACCTTTTCGGGCGCCGTCACTTTATTGAATATGATTTCGGAGGTTACTCCTTCGATGGGTTCCTCCCTTGCCGGGTATATGTCCAGCAGGATAAGTTTGTCGACGGCACTCAGGGCCCTTGCGAAATCCTCGGCGAAATCCCTTGTCCTGGTGTAGAGATGAGGCTGGAAGACAGCGGTGAGTTTCCGGCCGGGGTACATGGACTTTATTGATGAGATTGCCGCTGAAAGTTCTTTGGGGTGATGGGCGTAGTCGTCAATGTAGGTCAGGGAGTGGCTTTCCACATGGACATCCAGCCTGCGCCTGACTCCCTGGAAAGTCTCAATCCCTTTCTTCACTTCGTAGGGTGAGAGCCCGAAACTGAGGCAGACTGCCGCGGCGGCCACGCTGTTCTCTACGTTGAGCCATCCGGGGATCCCGCAGCGGATTTCCGGAATGACTCCCCCCGGATAGACCAGGTCGAAGATGAAATGTCCCAGCTTGTCCGGCCGGATGTTCCTGGCATGGTAGTCAGCTGCCGAATCGTCGTAGCTGTAATGGAATATCTTAGCTTTCGTGTCTTCTGGGGTGATGTCCAGTCCGAGCTTTACGATCAGAGTCCGCGTGACTAGCGAAGCGAAAGCCTTGAAAGCCTTGCAGTACTCTTCCAACGTTCCGTAGATGTCAAGATGGTCGGCATCCATGGCGGTGATAGCTGCAATCAAAGGCTTTAGCTGTAGGAACGAGCGGTCATATTCATCAGCCTCGGCTACCATGATGGGGCTGTGGCTGACGAGGAGGTTCGTGCCGTAATTCTTGGAAATCCCTCCGAGGAAGGCGGAACATCCTTTCCCGCATTCCGTGAATATGTGTGCGAGAAGGGTGCTGGTCGTTGTCTTTCCATGTGTCCCAGCGACCGCCAGGCAGGCCTGACCCTCGGTAAGTTCTCCCAGTATCCGTGATCTCTTCACCAAGGTGTAGCCGTGCTCGCGCACATAGACCAGCTCTTCTAGATCCTCGGGGATTGCCGGGGTGTAGACTACAAGCGTCGAGGCTATATCCTTGGGGATATAGTCTGGGTCATCCTTGTAGTGGACATGTATGCCTTCTCTCTCCAGTTCTGCGGTCAGTTCGGAAGGAGTCCTGTCATAGCCTGCAACAGGATATCCCTTGAACTTGTAGTACCTTGCGATGGCACTCATCCCGATTCCTCCTATTCCGAGGAAATATATTTTCGAATACTTTGCCATCCTATTCCTTTACCAGTTTGTAAACTTCTTCCGCTATCTTCATGGAAGCATCCGGTAGGGCCATCTTGCCCGCGTTTTCTTCCAAAGTCTTTATCTTGCCCGGCTCGCGGAGCAGGCCCAGCGCCGTGGGCATCATCTGCTCCATGGCGTCGGCATCCTTGACGATCATCGCGGCATCCTTCTTGACCAGAGCCATGGCGTTGTGAGTCTGGTGGTCTTCGGCGACGTTAGGAGAAGGGATGAACACCACGGCCTTATGTGCGGCACAGAGTTCTGAGACGCTGCTTGCCCCGGCCCTGGAGATCACCACATCGGCAGCGGCGTAGGCCAGGTCCATCCTACCTATGAAATCCGAATATTTCACCGTCTCCCCAAGGGCAGGGTTCTTTGCAGCCTGCTCTTGCATGAATCCGTCGACACCGGACTTGTAATACTTCCCGCATTGCCAAAGGACGTCCACGCCTTCCGATCCTGGACATCCGTCGGAAATCCACTTCCTGATACTCTGGTTGAATTTCGAGCTTCCGAGGCTGCCTCCGACTATGAAGATGTGCTTCTTGGAAGGGTCGAGTCCATATTCCTTGACCCCTTCTTCTTTCATCTCGGGGGTGCAGGGGACGAAGACGCTCCTGATCGGATTCCCGGTGAGGACAATCTTTTCGGCAGGGAAGAACCTTTCCATGCCCTCGTAGGCCACGCAGATGCACTGGACCTTGCCGCCGAGTTTCTTGTTTGTCAGCCCTGCAAAGCCGTTCTGTTCCTGGATCAAGGAAGGAATGCCCATCTTCGTTGCAGCCATCAGCAGGGGAGCGCTGGCATAGCCGCCGACACCGATTGCAACCTGGGGCTTGAACTTCCTGATTATGCTCTTGGCTTTAGTCAAGCTGTAAACGACCCTGAAGGGAACGCTTAGGTCATTGAGGATGTTCTTCAGGTTGAGATGCCTCTGCAGCCCGGTGATTGGCAGGCCGACGATCTTGTAGCCGGCAGCGGGGACCTTCTCCATCTCCATCTTTCCTTCCGCTCCAACGAAAAGGATCTCTGTCTCGGGATTCAGTTCCTTGAGTTTGTTTGCGATTGAAACGGCCGGGAAGATATGGCCTCCCGTTCCGCCTCCGCTGATTATTACCTTCAGTGCCTTGTGTTCCATAAGCTTATTCTTCGTTAGACTCCAGGAGGTCCAGGTCTTCCAGGGTGCTCTCCATCTCGTCTTTCTGTTCGTGTTTCACCAGAGGCTGCGCCTTGGCGGCTTCCTTTGCAATCTTTCTCCTTGCCATCTTGCTGATGGACAGGATGATGCCGAAAGCCAGGCTGAACATCAGGTAAGATGAGTTTCCGTGACTTATCAAGGGCAGGGTCTGCCCAGTGAGCGGCCCCATGTCGCAGTTGATCATGATGTGCATCATCGCCTGCCCGGTAATGAGTATTACCAGTCCGGCCACGGCCGTCTTCGCGAAGTGGTTGTCGCAGTTCCTGACGATGATCGAACCCCTCGCGAGGAGGCTGATGTAGAGGATTATGACGAATATTCCTCCGAGCAATCCATATTCCTCGACTATGAAGCTGAACATGTAGTCCTCGAACATGATCGGAACGACATACCTCTGGGTGCTCCTGCCGGGTCCCTTGCCGATGAGCCCGCCTTCATGAATGGCGATCTTGGCACTGACCGGCTGTTTCAGCTTGTCCAGGGCTTCCTGGAAATCGGAACTGTTCTGCGGGGAGTTCTTGAGTGTTGCAATCCGTTTTTCAGTACTGTCTGAGGAAAGCCTGTTGATGGCAGACTGGAGGTGGGGGAAGGGCTTCTGGTCATCCGGGCGCTTTGAAACGGCGTTGATTCCCACGCACCCCATCAGGAGAGCTATTGCGATCAGTCCCGGGAGAATGAGTTCCCTTATGCTGATTCCTCCAATCAGGATGGTGACGAACATGATGCCTCCGATGAATATGGTACTCGAAAGGCTTCCTACCATTATTCCCAGACATACAGTGAATATAGGTAAGTAGATGTAGAGGATCTTCTTAGTGAGAGGTTTCTTCCAGATGGGATATCGCTTTGCCAGGAGGTTGGCGAAGAAGAACTTGTCATTCCTGTAGGCGTTTACCGCCCATGCGAGGTACATCACCATGGCGACCTTCACGACCTCGAAGACATGGACCTGGACCCCTGCGATCTTCACGATTCGCCATGCGCTGTTGATGAACACAGGCTTGATCGGGCCGAAGCTCTTGTGGCTGGCCAGGATTGCCAGAAGGAATATCGACAGGACGTAGCCAAACTGAGACAGGACCCTGAACAGGCCTATGCTCTTTATGTTATAGCAGGCAATGATCAAGCCCAGGCTGATGACCGTGATTATCATCTGCTGGCTGATGATGTTCATCCTGGAAGTTCCCTTCTGGAGTGCAAGCTGTGACGTGGAAGAGAAGATGGCGACTATGGAGATGAGCATGAGCAACAGCACGATCATCCACACGACCTTGTCTCCCTCGAGATTGTCGAGGAAATTCCAGAAATTATGTTTTTGCTTCTCTTCAGACATTTCCTGTTTGTTTTACAGTCTCCTGACGGCCTCTTTGAATCTCTCGCCCCTTTCTTCCATGTTGTGGAAGAGGTCGAAGCTTGCACAGCATGGGCTGAGCAGGACGACATCGCCCGGGCTGGCAAACTTGCTGGCTTCCTTGACGGCGTCCTCGGCCGACCTGGTTTCCACCATGTTCTCCTTCCCGACGATTCCCTCGAAAGCCTGGATGATTTTCGTGTTGTCAACTCCAAGGCAGACTATCGACTTGACCTTCTGCTTGACGAGAGGCTTCAGTACTTCGTAGTCATTGCCTTTGTCCTTGCCTCCGACGATCCAGACGACAGGCCTGGTCTGGCATTCGAGAGCATACCATGCCGCATCCACGTTGGTCGCCTTGGAGTCGTTGATGTAGAGGACATCCCTGATGCTCAGCACTGGTTCAAGACGGTGCTCAATCGGCTGGAAGGTCGCCAGTGACTCCCTTATGACCTTGTTGTCTATCCCCGAGGCTTTCGCTGCGATAGCGGCCGCCATGGAATTGTAGATGTTGTGCTTGCCGCCGAGAGCGAGTTCCTTGAGGTAGATGTCGCACTCTTCTTCCTCGTATTTTACTATGATTTTGTCATCCTTGAGATAGGCGCCTTGATCCACTTCGGTCTTCTGGGTGAAAGGAAGCCTCTTGGCGCTGAGGATGATCTTGTTGAGGTGGGCGATGGTGATCTCATCGTCGGAATCGAAGATGAAGCAGTCCTCCGGGCTCAGGTTCCTGGTGATCCTGAACTTGGACCTGACGTAGTTCTCAAGCTGGTAGTCGTAGCGGTCGAGATGGTCTGGGGTTATGTTCGTGATAATGGCGATGTCGGGATGGAAATCGTAGCAGTTGTCCAACTGGAAGCTGCTGATTTCAAGGACGTAGTAGTCGAAATGCTCGGTAGCCACCTGGTAGGCGTAGCTCTTCCCGATGTTCCCTCCGAGACCAACGTTGAGGCCTGCATTCTTCAGCAGATAGTAGATGAGGGACGTAGTGGTCGTCTTGCCATTGCTTCCGGTAATGCAGATCTTCTTTGCGCTGTCGTAACGCCCTGCAAATTCAATCTCGGAAATGATGGGGGTTCCCTGAGCCTCCAGTTTCCTGACCATAGGTACGGTGCTGGGGATTCCGGGGCTCTTGATGATTTCGTCTGCACCGAGGATGAGCTCCTCGGTGTGGCCTCCCTGTTCGAAAGGGATGTCCCATTTCTTGAGATCATCAGCGAAATGATCCTCGATCCGACCGTTGTCGGAAAGGAACACATCGAATCCTTTGACCTTTGCGAGAACAGCAGCTCCGACGCCGCTTTCTCCGCCTCCCAGTACTACAATCCTGCTCATATCTTCTACTTTTTTATCTTATCTTAAGCAATGCAAGCGTGGCTACGGCGAGTATGATGCCGATCAGCCAGAACCTGGCGACTATCTTGGCCTCGGGAAGAGCCCTTACCGGCTTCTGGATCAAGGCGGGGATCCCTTCCTTCTGGTAATGATGGTGGAGAGGAGTCATCTTGAAGATCCTCCTTCCTTCACCGTATTTTTTCTTGGTGTATTTGAAATAAGTCCTCTGCATTATGACGGAAAGGGACTCGACGAAAAACACTCCGCAGAGGATGGGAAGCAGCAGTTCCTTGCGCATCAGGACTGCGCTCACACCGATGATCCCGCCGATTGTGAGGCTTCCGGTGTCTCCCATGAAAACCTGCGCAGGGTAGGAGTTGTACCAGAGGAATCCCATCAGTGCACCCACGAATGCAGACATGAAGATGGCTATTTCCCCGCTCCCGGGAATGTACATTATGTTCAGATAGTTGGAATTGACGAGGTTGCCTCCCAGCCAGGCCAGTATTCCGAGCACTACTCCTACTATCGCGCTGGTCCCCGCTGCAAGTCCGTCCATACCGTCGGTCAGATTGGTCCCGTTGGAACAGGCAGTGATGACAAGGACGATCATCAGTACATAGATACCCCACTTGCAGTACCAGCCCCATCTGCCCTTGAAAGGAGAAAGCCACTTGTAGTCGAATTCGTGGTTCTTTACGAATGGTATGGTGGTTTTGGTACTCTTGATCACGTTCTCCATCTTCCATCCAGAGTCTTCGGCTACCAGTGTCTCAGTGTCCACGTTGAGCGCGCTTGGATTCCCCTGGGCTACCACGTTGGCGACACCTGCCTTTACGGGGACCTTTTCACGTACGACGATGTCGTCGCTGAGCCAGACGGTCATGCCGATCACAAGGCCGAGTATCAGCTGGGCCAGAAGCTTCGCCTTGGGGTGCAGGCCTTCCTTGTTGTGCTTGAAAACCTTGATGTAGTCGTCAGTGAAGCCCAAGGCTCCGCACCAGATCGTGGTGAAGATCAGGAGCTGCGAGTAGACATTGGTAAGGTCGCAGAAAAGCAAGGCAGGAATCAGGATAGAAATGATGATGATGACTCCACCCATGGTGGGTGTTCCCTTTTTCTGCATCTGGCCCTCGAGTCCAAGGTCCCTGATGGTTTCCCCGATCTGCTTGCGCTGCAGCCAGCTGATGATCTTCCTTCCGATGAAGAAGGAGATGAGCATGGCCAGGACGCTTGTAAACATCGCCCTGAAGGACAGGTAATTGAACAGGTGCTGTCCGGGGATGTCGTATCTTTCTAAGTATTGGAACAGGTGGTATATCATCGTTGTCTTTCTTATTCAGTTATTTCCAGTTGCTTGAAAACATCGGCGACCACTTCGCGTTCATCGAAGTGCAGTTTCTCGGTGCCGAGGATCTGGTAGGTTTCGTGGCCCTTTCCTGCAAGCAGGATTATCGCTCCTTTCGGGGCCAGCATGGCGGCTGTGCGGATGGCCTCCCTGCGGTCGGCGATGAAGAGACACTTGGCAAGTCCCTTCGGAGTGAAGCCGGTCTTGATCTCGTCCATTATGTCCTCGGTCCTCTCGGTGCGGGAGTTGTCGGAGGTGACGATGATCCTGTCGGAGAATTCTTCCGCAACCCT
>CADBMD010000154.1 GCA_902795735.1 uncultured Bacteroidia bacterium | reverse complement strand
GGCTATGGGGACCAGAGCTGGTATCCTTTTTACCAGACCATGCCCGTAGGCTCTGCCAACGGCAACTGGCTCCTGTGGGGAGAGAGGCCTAACACGGCCAGCATGCCAGGCATCGTGTCGACTGTGATGACATGGGAGACTATCGAGACATGGGATGCAGGACTTGACATAACTGCTTTTACCGGCAGGCTGAATGCTTCCCTTGATTATTTCCTTCGCAAGACCCTCGACATGGTCGGACCAGCTCCCGAACTGCCTGCCGCCCTTGGCGCTTCGGTCCCCAAGGTCAACAATGCCGACATGAAATCCACCGGATGGGAGCTGGAAATCTCCTGGAGGGACCAGATAGGAAAAGACTTCTCCTATGGGGCACGCCTAGTCATGTCCGATGCCACCCAGACCATTACCCGTTATCCCAACGAGACGAACACCCTGTCAAACTATTATGTCGGACGCAAGATAGGGGAGATATGGGGCTACCAGGCCGACAGGCTGGCATCATCACAGAAGGAGATGGATGAGTGGCTTTCCTCCAACCGCCCGACCTGGGGCTCCGGATGGGGCGCGGGTGACCTTATGTACAAGGACCTTGACGGTGATGGGAAAGTTGCGGAAGGCTCCTACACATTGGACGACCATGGTGATCTCAGGATTATCGGCAACACCAACCCTCGCTATTCTTTCGGACTTACGCTTGATGCGGCATGGAAGGGGATAGACTTGAGAGCATATCTCCAAGGCGTCGGAAAACGTGATTACTGGTGTTCCGGTCCATACATGTTCGGCACGAGCGGTGGAATGTGGCAGTCTTCAGCCTTTGAAGAGCACTGGGATTTCTGGCGTCCTGAAGGAGACGAGTATGGAGCGAACCTGGATGCTTATTATCCGAAGCCGACATTTGACGGCAATTACAAGAACCAGTATGTCAGCACCAGATATCTTCAGGATGCTTCCTATCTGAGACTCAAGAACCTACAGGTTGGCTACACCCTGCCGGCAAGGTTGACTGAAAAAGCAGGGATGTCTTCCGTGAGGATCTATGCTTCAGGGGAAAACCTGCTGACTTTCACAAGGATGAGCAAGGTCTTCGATCCGGAGACGATAGGTGGAGACTGGGGGGATGGCAAGGTCTATCCATTGATGAAGACTTATTCATTTGGTGTCAACATTAACTTTTAATCCGAGAAAGCGATGAAAAAGATTAACATTCCGCTAGCCGTTTCAGTTGTACTTCTCATGGCTTGTGCCTGCAATGATTTCCTGGATCGGCAACCGATTACGAACATAACTCCGGAGAAATATTTCAAGTCTGCCGATGAACTGGCAGCTTACACCATCAATTACTACGAGACTTTCTTTTCTAGCTACAGGAGCAACTACAATGTAGGAGTGATCTGGGAGGATGCCTGTACCGACAACCTTGTCCAGGGTGGATCCGAATCAGGCAGTGCCCTCCGCTATTTTACGGAGACTAACAACAGATGGCTGGTTCCTACCGGACAGAGTACTTCCGGCTCTTTTTCCAGGATCAGGGTGTGCAATTATTTCCTTGAGCAGGTCCTTCCGAAGAGGGAGTCGGGTGAACTGTCTGGAACTGATGTCGACCACTACACCGGGGAGATGTATGTCATGAGGGCTCAGGCTTATTTCCAGGCCTTGAGGAATTTCGGTGATTTCCCTATTATCGAGAAGGTGCTTCCTGATGACAAGTCGGTCCTTGTCGAAGCCAGCAAAAGGGCTCCGCGAAATGAGGTTGCAAGATTCATAATCTCAGATCTGGACAAAGCCATAGCGCTTCTCAGCAATGGCCCCAAACACCGCATTACCAAGGACCTCGCCCTGCTGATCAAATCCCGTGTTGCCCTTTACGAAGCAACCTTCGAAAAGTACCACAAGGGGTCGGGACGTGTCCCCGGCGACCAGCTCTGGCCTGGTGCCTCCAAAGACTATAATTCCGGAAAGTCTTTTGACATAGACGCCGAGATCGCGTTCTTCCTCGACCAATGTCTGGATGCATCTTCCAAAGTCGCTGATTCACACATGCTGGTTTCCAATTCACATGTGATGAACCCCACGGCGGAGAATCCTCGCTACGGATGGAATCCTTATTTTGAAATGTTCTCCCAGCCCGATGCCAGTAAAGTCGACGAAGTCCTGTTTTACAGGGAGTACAGCCGTGAGAAGAGTATCTGCTCAGGGCAGGGACCATACATCCTGGACGGAGGAAACTGCGGACCTACACGCAGTCATGTCGATGCTTTCCTGATGAAGAACGGACTGCCCATCTACGCTTCAGAATCCGGCTACAAAGGCGACACCTCCCTGGATCTTCAGCAAGAGGGTAGGGATGAGCGGCTGCAGCTTTTTGTATTCAGCAATTCCGACCTTCTTGTACACAGGGCTGATGGAACGGATTCCTTGTTTACGGCTCCGTCTCTTCTTGAACAACCCGAGCACAGGGATGTGACAGGGTTCCGGATCCGCAAGACTTACACCTATGACGAGAGTCAGACAGCAGGAGCCAACGGAAACATCATTGGAACGAATGACATGGTTCTGTACCGTGCAACCGAAGCGTATCTCAACTACATCGAAGCCTACTATGAGCGTTATGGCAATGTAGGCGGAAAGGCTGATTCATATTGGAGGGCTGTACGCGCAAGGGCCGGGGTCGATCCGGACTACACGAAGACTATAGCGGCTACAGACCTGACGCTTGAGGATGATTGGGGAAAGAGAAGCGGAGAATCCATGGTTGATGCCACTCTGTTCAATATCCGCCGTGAACGTCGTTGTGAATTCATTGGAGAAGGCTTCAGGTGGGATGATTTGGTGAGATGGCGTTCCTTTGACCATCTGATGACTGAAAAATGGATTCCTGAGGGGGCCAACCTGTGGGGAAGTGACCTGCATTCCAATCCGAAGTACATGAAGACAGATGCCAGCGGCCATGTTACTGAAGAATCTGCCTTCGTTGAATGTGCAAGCGGAATCAGCGATGCGAACATTTCCAGCAGTACCGACAGCGACTATATCCGGCCCTTGAGAGTTGTTTTCGACAATAACGAACTTTTCGGTGGCTACACATGGCATAAGGCCTATTATCTGCTGCCTTACGGACTTCAGGATATGACACTGACTTCCCCCGATGGTTCAGTGGAATCATCCGTGGCCTACCAGAATCCTTTCTGGCCTTCAAAGGCATCGGAGGGTGCTATTGAATAATTGTTGTAGTTCTTTTCATTCGAGGTTGCCCGGGAGGGCAGCCTCTTTTTGTAAAAAACTGTATATTTATAGAAAATCTCATAATCATGAATCCTAAATCGATAGTTTCATTTGTACTTGCCATCCTTTGTTTTTTCAGTTGCAAGCATTCGGAGCCAGGTTGGTCCTTGGTCTGGTCGGATGAATTCGACGGACCTGAAATTGATTCGATGCGTTGGTCAAGGGTCGGGCTCGGCCCTTCAGACTGGAACAACATGATGTCCCTGAGGAAAGACCTCGCCTACATTGAAGACGGACAGCTGGTTCTTCTTGGGAAAATCAATGACAGGAGTTCCGGTGACACTACCGCATTCGTAACCGGTGGCATCGAAAGCAGGGGCAAGGTTTCTTTCAAGCTTTCCCGGTTCGAGATTAAGGCAAGATTCAATTCTGTCAATGGGTTCTGGCCTGCATTGTGGCTGATGCCGGACTGCAGTGTGCCGGATAATAATTATGCCGAGGTTGATTTGATGGAACATCTCAATTCCGATTCTTTCGTCTATCAGACAGTTCACTCCAGGTATTCCTTGAGTGTCAATGATTCTGTCCCTCCTCACTACTCTACGGCACCTATAGATGCTTCCGGGTGGAACATCTATGCGGCTGAGATCTATAAGGATAGCTTGTGTCTTTTTACAAATGGAGTGAAAACCCTGACCTATCCCAAGATCGATTCACTGGAGAACCAGTTTCCTTGGGCCGATTTCCCTTTCTATATGATCCTTTCCAATCAGCTTGAAGGTGGTTGGGTCGGGAAAGTGTCTGATCCTGGACAACTCCCATCTGAACTCCGTGTAGACTGGGTCAAAGTCTATGAATGGAAAGAATAGCGGATTATTTGCTGACAGAGCCTACTCATGATTACCGTGAGCCCATGGGGCAGTGCCGATATGCAAAGCTTGTTTATGACAGCTTGATCTTGCGTAAGTTGTGGATTGTGGTGGAATCTATAGGGGGTTGCACCGCCGCTTCGCGGCCCCACCGTTCGCTTCGCTCCGGTCCCCCCTCTTAACGTGCCGAGGGTGGCAGTGGTGCAACCCCCTAAAGATTCCACCACCGCACCTGTGGCACTTATATCTCAGATTATCATATAGTTAACGTAAAGAGGTTGCATCAATATCAATGCAACCTCTTCCAGTTAATAGACTCATAATCAATAAGACAGGCGCCACGGCATTTTGGAATTTGTGGAGAAGGTTATATTCTGAAACCAAAAAAGGCAGCCTTCTCAGGTTGCCTTTTTGCTTTCTGCGAGCGGAATACGAGATTCGAACTCGCGACCCTCAGCTTGGGAAGCTGATGCTCTACCAACTGAGCTAATT
>CADBMD010000153.1 GCA_902795735.1 uncultured Bacteroidia bacterium | reverse complement strand
TTCGTTCTTCTTGATGTCGGCGATCTTGCTGCCCATGTCGGGAAGGACGAAGAAATCGGGATCGGAAACTGCGTTGGCTAGGGCGTCGTGTCCCTTGTCGGTCATGTCTACGGAATGCTGCTGCTCGCTTATGACGAAGTAGAGCTCGTCCGTGACTATGTGCATCTGGCTTTCATTGTCCTGCATGTAGAAATTCTCTGCTTTCTGCATGAGGGCTTTCATGCCTTGCTCACTAAGGAACTTGATCAGAGGCTGGTACTTCGGCAGGCCTTTATATGCCCTGAATAGAAGCATGCCTCCCTCGTCCATCTTGCCGGCAGCGATGGCCTTCTTGGCCTCATTGAGGACCTGGTTAACCAGGTTGCGCTGCTTCTGGTAAAGATTCTCGACATAGGGGCGGAACTCCATGTACTGCTCATCGTCTTCTGCCTTGGCTACGGGACCGGAAATGATGAGAGGAGTACGGGCATCATCGATCAACACAGAGTCGACCTCATCGACTATGGCGTAATGATGCTTTCTCTGGACAAGGTCGTGCATGTTCACGGCCATGTTGTCACGGAGGTAATCGAAACCGAACTCGTTGTTGGTTCCGAAGGTTATGTCGCAGTTGTACGCCCTCTTCCTGGCATCGCTGTTGGGCTCATGCTTGTCGATGCAATCGACCGAAAGGCCATGGAACATATAGAGAGGCCCCATCCATTCCGAGTCTCGTTTGGAGAGGTAGTCATTGACGGTAACCACATGGACACCCTTGCCTGCCAGAGCGTTCAGGAAAACGGGGAGGGTCGCCACAAGGGTCTTTCCTTCTCCAGTAGCCATCTCAGCGATGCTGCCCATCTGTTCCTTGTTAGATTTCACTCCACCGTTAAGGACTATTCCACCAATGAGCTGGACATCGTAATGGACCATATCCCACGTGATCTCGTTACCGCCGGCCATCCAATGGTTGCGGTAGATCGCCTTGTCGCCTTCGATGGTGACGAAATCATGGTTGATGCTGAGATCTTTGTCGAACTGGGTGGCATTCACCACTATGGTCTCGTTCTCCTTGAATCTCCTGGCCGTTGACTTCATGATGGCGAAAGCCTCCGGAAGGATCTCGTCGAGGACCTTCTCGATCTGCACATCTTCTTCCTTGACGAACTTGTCAGATTCGGTGGCAAGGGCCTCTTTTTCGGAAACAGGTATGTCTTCTTCCAGCTTAGCCTTGATCTCTTCTATCCTTTTCTCAAAAGGTGCTTCACATTCGCGGAGCTTTGCCCTGAGTTCTTCGGTCCTGGCCCTCAGCTCGTCATGTGAAAGACTGTCAATTGCCGGATATGCAGCCAGAACCTTGTCCAAGACCGGTTTGATGAGTTTCATGTCTCGGTCGGCCTTGGAGCCGAATACTTTCTTTAAAATTCCTGATATTGCCATAAAAAGGATTGTCTATGATTAACCTTCAAATTTAGCGATAATCATAGACAAATACAATTATTGTTTCTCAGATTGTTTTCAACTTATTTCATCGGCCAGTCATCCGTCCTGAAAGAGGCGATGGGAATCCCAAGAGTGGTCTTGAGGTCGCCTTCCGTCCAGTTGTGGAAGGCATAACGGACCGCAACCGGATCCGGAACGGAGGAGCAGTCTATCACTACGGTATCCCATAGGGTACGAGCAGGGACAGGATGGAAAACCCGGTCAGGGCCTGCGACTTCGAAGCCTTTAACCTGGAACCCGTAATCTGAATAGTGCCCGATCCCAATCCTCGTATCGATGAAGTGAATCGTTATGGAAGGAGCGTCTTCGGTACCTTTGCGGATGTCGATGTCATAGCCTGACTGATGTATCTTGCGGGCCTCCACTGATGAACCTGAAGGGAATGAAACCCAGTCAGGATGAGCGAAACCATTCCCGAGTCCAGTCTTTATTCCATAGACATTTTCCAATGCCAGAACTGCGAACTGGTCTGCTACTTCCTTCTTCTTTGCCGGATGGATGCATCCCATGTCGCCGAGGGTTTCGGTGACCGCCACCCCGGAATTTGGTATTATATCAAGGGAAGAGAGCTGGTTCTCAACGAAATAGCCTCGACCCGTACCTGCAGGATTGCTGTAACCATAAGGGGCGATAAGGGTGAAATAGAAGGGCAGTTCATTGTCCTTGTCTCCCCAAAGGTCCCTCCAGCAGCGCACCATAGCCGCCTGGAGTTTGTCATAGTACGGAATATCTCCGAAAATCAGTTCCGAGCAGCCCTGATACCAGACAAAACCGCTCAGGGCATAGCCTTTTATGGGATAAAGCCTGGAGTTGTAAAGAGTAGCCACCTGGCGGGGAGCTTCCCGGTTGGGATCCGGTTCATCGCGACGGGCAAGGATAGCCTCGTATTTATCCTGAGGGATCTGGCCTTTCACATATTTTTCCATGTAGTCCATCGGAAGCCACGGTGGAAGCAGGCAGCCGCCCCAGGGATTGGCGATGATTCCGACCGGAACTCCAAGTGTCTTGGTGAGACGTTTGGCAAAGAAATAGGCTACGGCAGACACACCGGCAGCTGTTTCGCCATCAGTGAGCTTCCATTTGCAGTCGATATCCGTCAAAGGAGTGAAGGACTTCCCCGCCTTGATGTCGTAGAAACGTATCCTGTCTGAATATTCATAAGCCTCGGAGATAGCTTCGTAGGAGCCTTCGACTCCCTGGGAAGTCGCTCCGATGAGGTTCAGTTCCATGTTGGACTGGCCGCTGCAGAGCCATACCTCGCCGACCAGGACATCCTGGAGCACTACTTCATGGCGCTTTCCGGCAGAGGCCGTGACAGTGTACGGTCCGCCTGCGCCGGGGGTCGCCAGCTTGACTTCCCAACGGCCATCCTCGGCTGCTGTCGCCTGATATTTCCTGTTATCCCAGGACGGAATCACGGTAACCCTCGTGCCTGGTGCGGCCCATCCCCAAAGCGGGGCCTCGGCATTACGTTGAAGGACCATGTGGTCCGTGAAGACACAGGCCACCTTGAAAGGATCTTCCTGACCGCCCTTATCCTGAGCCTTGGCAGGAAAACATATCGCCGCAATGAATGCGGCGACGATGAATAACTTACGCATGTGATGCCACTTGATTAAAACAGGAATCCTACTCCAAGTTTAAGCTGGCTGCGGTGGATTCTTAGCAAGCCGCTGGTACCGCCTCCGTTACGGTTGATCACACCGTAGTCGTAACGGACTGAAAAGCGCACAGCATCCATGACATCGAATGCAAGTCCGCCTCCAAGAAGGAGATCGAAACGGGAGTAGTTGGTGTAACCGCTCAGGCTGCCGCTGTAGATGTCATATTCCAAACCGGAGGATTTCTCCTTGACCCTGGAAGTGAGACCGAGATCGAGGGTAGGACCGGCCATCACGATGAGCTTCATGTCCTCGCTCACAGGGAATGTGTATGTCAGATCGAGAGGAACCTCAAGGTAAGTCTCGGTAAGTGATGCATGGGCCAGTTCGAAAGCATTGACATCGCCTTTGGTGAAATAGCCGAAACGGACTCCGGGAGCAAAGCCCAGTCCTGTCACCCCAAGAGGCATCTGATAGGAAAGACCAAGGGTACCGCCGAAGAGATCAGCAGAAGCTTTGTAACCCAATGCATTGAAATTGGTCGAACTCATTCCGAATCCAAGCTCTGCATTGAAATTCTGCGCGAAAGCGGAACTTCCTGCCAGCATCATAACTGCAGCGAGAAGCGTTGTAAACAATTTTTTCATGATGGATTATGATTTTTGATTGATGTTCGTTTTGCCCGCATATGTGTCATGCCAAAATCAAGCCAAATTTAAAGTCATCAAAATCTCACCTCGAATTTCGGCAAAATGGCCAAAGTTGATTACATTTGTAGGATAAAAACCTTTTCACGAGATGATCAATGTTATTGGCTTGGGCTATATAGGACTGCCTACCGCCTTGATGCTGGCCTCACATGGAGTGGAAGTGGTCGGGACCGACTACAACAAGGAACTGGTCTCCACCCTGAAGGCCGGGAAAACCACATTCAAGGAAAAAGGATTGGATGAGCTTTTCAAGGAGGCCCTGGACTCAGGAATTGCATTTTCCACTGAATATGCCGTCACGGACACCTATATTGTCTCCGTTCCCTCCCCTTATGACAAGTTTTCCAAAAAGGTCGATCCCAGCTTTGTGGTAAAAGCGGTAGAGTGCGTCCTGGGAGTGTGCCCGAAAGGCGCCACCATAGTCATTGAGTCGACGGTTTCCCCCGGTACTATCGAC
>CADBMD010000152.1 GCA_902795735.1 uncultured Bacteroidia bacterium | reverse complement strand
GGGTTCTTTCCCGTTTATTCATGGAGGAAAAGGTCTTTTTTATGCAGACGGGTACTTTCGCTGGGCCGTGTTTTTCTTGTTCATGCTGCTTGGAGCAATGGTCGGTAAAGGACGTTTGAAGATTCCCAATCTTTCTTTTTCGCTTGTCATAGCTATTCTTTCTGTCTCCGTCCTGCTTTGGTACTTAGTCGTTATTAAAGCCAATGGGGCATGGTGGCAGATACTATCAATACTGCCTTTGTTTAGTATCGCATTATCTTTTTATCTTCTCGGGCGTACCAAGGTGATATCAAAGGTGTACTCACGGAAGGGCTTGGGTAATCTGTTGATATCTATAGGGTCTCTGTGCCTTGAGTGTTATCTGGTTCAGAAGTTTATTATCACAGATAAGTTGAATAACCTGTTCCCATTCAATATCATCATATTAATGGTTGCGATTGTCGGTTTCGCTTATCTGGCAAAGGTCTTTGCCAACTTGCTGTCCAGTTTGTTCAGGTCTGAGCCGTTCAGCTTTAAATAAAGAAGGTATTACTACCAAATCGTCACATTAAAAGTCATGTCCAAACGAATTAATTTGAATCTTGTTACACTGATAGTATTTGATGTGCACTTTTGGTTATAACAAAAATTGTACATAAATTTGTAACAAAAATTAAACATGAATAACTCTCCTTTTGTTTATGGCCGTTTGGCTCAAGAAGGCAGCTTCATGGATCGAGAAGATGAGGCTGCCTCATTGGTCCGTGATTTCGTCAATTTGACAAATACTATCATTATTTCTCCTCGTCGTTGGGGCAAGACTTCTTTGGTAAGGCGTGTCGGTAATCTGACAGTTGCTGCAAATCCAAAATCGCGAGTATGTTATTTGGATGTTTTCAATGTCAGGTCTGAGGAAGAGTTCTATGAGAAACTTGCTTCATGCGTACTCCGGTCAACCTCTTCGAAAACAGAAGAACTTTTAGCTTCGGCGATTCGGTATGCATCGTCTCTTGTTCCATCTTTAACCATTGGTGATCCTGTTAATCAGGTTAAGTTGGAATTCGGTCGTAAAGAATTGAAGAAAAACGCAGATGAGATTCTTGACTTGGCTGAAAAGATTGCAGTGGACAAAGGACTTGATATAATAGTCTGCATCGATGAGTTCCAGAAGATTGCGTCCTTTGTTGACTCCGATTCATTTCAGGCTAAGCTTCGTTCCCATTGGCAATTGCATAAGCATGTCGCCTATTGCTTGTATGGGAGTCGTCGCCACATGTTGATGGATGTGTTTACTAACCCTAGCAAGCCATTTTATAAATTCGGCAAAACCATATTCCTGGAAAAGATTGCCAGGGGCAAGTGGCCACCGTTTATCATTGAAAAGTTCCGAGAAACGGGTAAGACAATTACTGAGTCGCAATGTTTAAGGATGGCGGAACTGGTTGATGATAATCCTTATTATATTCAACAATTAAGTGAGGAAGTCTGGAACAGGACGACAAAAGTGTGTAAGGATGAGGCTATTTCAGAGGCATTCAATTCGATAGTCCGTATTAATTCCGGCTTGAACTTAGCGTTGACCTCAATGCTGTCAATATCTCAGCAGAATTTGCTTAATGCTATAGTTAATGGAGAGAATAATCTTACCTCTGCCGCCGTACTGGACAAGTATCAGTTGAAGAACAGCTTGACTGTCCTGAGGGCCAAGAAGGCTCTTGTCAGCCTTGACATCATTGACGATTTCGGAAGAGTGGTGAGTATGGAAGATCCGATTTATGCTTTCTGGCTCAAGAATTATTATTTCAACCGTACTTTATAAAAAAATACATTCATGTCAAAACGAATTTACCTTTGCCTGGCTCATATGAGCGGGAATGAAATGAAATATATCCAGGAGGCGTTCGATACCAATTGGGTGGTGCCTCTGGGACCGAATGTCAATGGGTTTGAGGAGGATTTGAGGAGGTTTGTGGCTTCGCCTCAGAATGACAGGGAAGTGGTAGCGCTGAGCTCGGGGACGGCGGCGGTGCATCTGGCGCTGCTGGCGTGTGGAGTCGGGCCGGGCGATGAGGTGATGGTGCAGAGTTTCACTTTCTGCGCTTCGTCGCATCCGGTTGCCTATCTTGGAGCGACACCCGTGTTCGTGGATTCGGAGGAAGACACTTGGAACATCGATCCGGACCTGCTTGACAAGGCTATTGCTGACCGTATCGAAAAGACCGGCAGGAAGCCGAAGGCAATCGTCCCGGTTGCACTCTACGGAATGCCCTACAGGATCGACCGGATAATGGAGATCGGAGCTAAGTACGGAATCCCTGTGATCGAGGATGCTGCCGAAGGATTCGGCTCCCGCTATGACGGCAGGGTGCTGGGTACTTTCGGTGAATATGGCGTGTTGAGTTTCAATGGCAACAAGATGATCACGACCTCCGGGGGAGGTGCGCTCATCTGTCCCGACAAGGAGGCCAAGGACAAGATCATGTGGTATGCCACGCAGGCACGCGAGGCGTACCCTTACTATCAGCATGAAGCTATAGGCTACAACTACAGGCTTTCAAATGTCTGTGCAGGAATCGGTCGTGGCCAGATGACTGTCCTGGAGGACCACCTTGCTCATCACCGCCATGTGCAGGCAATGTACGAAGAACTCCTTGCAGATGTGCCGGGAATCAAGGTGCACAAGGCTCCGGATCCAAGGTTCGATTCCAATTACTGGCTGTGCACGATTACTTTGGATGAATCCTTGAGGATAAAGGGACAGGAAAATGCCTATGCCACCGGAATCAAGACTGCTATCGGCGGGGCTGCCGGTGTCATCCATGTCGGGGGAGGAATCCACACCGACTGTGAGCCCAATGCCAATGTAGAAGCCATGAGACTCTACCTTGACGCTGCCGGAATTGAAGCCCGGCCGCTTTGGAAACCGATGCACAAGCAGCCGGTTTACGCCACTTCGCCTGCCTATGTGAACGGTGTCTCCGAGAGCATATTCAAAGTTGGGATGTGCCTTCCTGCCGGCCCGTGTGTCAGCGACGAAGATGTTCGGTACATCGTCTCCAAGATAAATGAGGCAGTCTGCGCCTGAAACCAGAGTTTTCTCAAAAGCCATGAAACTCGAGCAGCAACTCTTCCTGCGATTCCTTAGGGCCGGCCTCTGGAATGAGAAGATTGAATACCGGCTTCGGAGAAATGAATTCCTGCAGCTCGTTTCCGATGCCAGGAAGCAGGCCGTCCGCGGCCTTGTCGGGCACGCCATGCTCTCTTCAGAGTTGCTGCATCCCAATATAGCGGAGAAGGTCCAGAACACTTTGTTCTCCATCGCCAGGCAGAACATGAAGATGGACCATATCGTTGCTGCGTCGGTCTCGCGGATCAGGGAAGAAGGCATAGAGCCGGTCCTGCTCAAGGGGCAGGGAGTTGCGTCCTACTACCATGAACCATTCCTCAGGGAATCGGGAGACATCGATCTATATGTGAAAGTCGAGGATGCGGCCAGGGCCTTCGACTCCCTCCTTACGCTTGATGGTGCAACCGGAGTGGCCGGAGCTGACGGACAGGAGGACTTCTCTGAGACGGAGAAACATCGGCACTTGAGCGTGAATGGGATTATCATCGAGGTCCATAGGTTTTCTGATGTGCTACCTCGAGAATATGACTCCACGTACCAGGGTATCTCTGATTCCGGTCTGGGAAGTAATCATGTTATCAAGTCTTTCGAAGGAGTTGAGGTACGAACACCTGAGCCGACTTTCAATGCTTTCTACATATTCCTGCATCTTTGGCGTCATTTCGTGGCTGTCGGTGTAGGCTTCCGGCAGGTCTGCGACTGGGCTGTCTTCCTGCGTGCCAATGCCGGAGCGCTGGACTTGGATCGTCTCCGGTCTTGGCTTGAGTCTTTGGACTTGATGCGGCCCTGGAAGGTATTCGGTCAGGTGGCTGTGGAGTTCCTCGGGTTGCCAGGGGATTGCATGCCCTTCCTTGATGCGTCAGAGTTGAAGAGGGCGAGGAAGGTGGTCAGCTTCATAATGAGGGAGGGGAATTTCGGCCATGAAAGGGAAGACCGTTGGTCGACGACGGGCAACAGGTTCCTTGACACGGCGAAAGTGTTTTTCCTTAGTACATTCCGTTACTGCAGGATGTTCCTTATGTTCGGGAAAGTGGCTTTCAGGGAATACAAGTCGCGGATTTATTACTATATTTGTAAGGACTGAGGCAAAATGAAGAGATTCCAAGACTTGATCGATTGGTATTTTTCCAAGGGGGCGTTCCCTTACTGGTGCGTCCTGGCCTTGGACTGCCTGATCATGCTCTTTTCAGGCGTGCTGGTCTTCTGGGCTTTCTTCCGCACTTTGCTGACTCTTCGCTTTTTCTGGCCTGTTGTTCGGGTCATGCTGATCTACATAGCAGTCACCATAGTCTTTTTCAGGATATTCAAGACCTATGTAGGAATAATCCGTTATTCTTCATTCAATGACCTGATCAGGATCGGAGCAGCCATGGCATGCTCCTACGTGGTCGCTTTCATAATCCATTATCCTATTGCGGAACACACAGACTGGACAGAGCTTGCTCATTTCACAGCGCGGATGCTCTTCTTCATCTATGCCTTGTCGACAGTCGCCATGTGGGTCGTGAGGATCGGGATAAAGGCCATCTATGATGCGTTCTTCAAGACTGAATCCGCCAAGCGGGTGTTCATCTATGGCATCAGGTCAGGAGGGATTGGCCTTGCGAAGTCCATTCGTGGCGAGAAGCCCATGCGCTATAAGCTCAGGGGATTCATCTCCCATGATCCTGCTCTCCATGCCAAGGGTACAGTGCTTATGGGAGTACCTGTCTATGACGTGGATGAGACCCTTCCGGATGAACTGAAGCAGAAGAGGATCGATGCAGTCCTGGTCGCTCCCGGGAGGATCGAAAGGTTCCGTGAAGACACCGCTCTCCAGGATTATATCATAAAAAGTGGGGCGAAGATTTTCTTCTCGCAGGGCGCTGTCGAGTGGGATAAGGATACACCGGATAATCCATCTGTCCTTAAGGAAGTTAGTATCGAAGACCTGCTTCCCAGGGATGAGATCCAGATAGACATGGATTCGATAGCGAAGGTCATCGGTGGCAGCAGGGTCTTGATAACCGGTTCCGCCGGCAGCATCGGAAGCGAACTTGTCCGTCAGGTGGCTGCCCTCGGGCCTGAAGCAATGGTTCTCATCGATTCCGCCGAGACCCCTCAGCATGATGTCCGGCTCATGATGGCGAATGATTATCCTTCAGTCAAGTCTGACACCATCGTTACTTCAATCCTCAATGCTGACAGGATGGAGAAGATATTCAGTGAATTCCATCCTGATTATGTCTTCCATGCGGCCGCCTACAAGCATGTCCCGATGATGGAGGACAATCCCTCGGAGAGCATCCAGAACAATGTCTTTGGGACGAAGATACTGGCTGACCTTTCGGTCAAGTACAAGGTGAAGACCTTCGTGATGATTTCGACGGACAAGGCTGTCAATCCGACTAATGTGATGGGCTGTTCGAAGAGGATTTGCGAGATCTATGTCCAGAGTCTTGACAGGGCGGAGAAGGATGGCAAGGTGGATGGCATAACCCGTTTTGTCACCACCCGTTTCGGCAATGTGCTGGGGTCGAATGGATCGGTTATCCCTATCTTCCGTAAGCAGATCCAGGAGGGTGGTCCCGTGACTGTCACGCATCCTGACATCATCCGCTATTTCATGCTCATCCCTGAAGCATGCAAGCTTGTCCTTGAAGCCGGAGCGAAAGGCAATGGCGGAGAAGTCTTTGTCTTCGACATGGGCAAACCTGTCAGGATAGCTGACATGGCGAAGAGGATGATAGACTTGAGCGGTGCTAAGGACGTGGAAATCAAGTTCACCGGCCTTCGTGACGGGGAAAAGCTCTACGAGGAAGTCCTTGGCTCGGAAGAGTCGTCGAAGCCTTCTTTCCATGAAAAGATAAGGATTGCGAATGTGAAGGAATATGACTATGAGGCGGTTGACAGGCAGATTACCGACTTGATTGCCATTTCCCATGAATATGACGACTTCAAGACGGTCCTTGCTATGAAGAAACTGGTCCCTGAATATATCAGCAACCATTCGGCGTTTTCAGTCCTGGACAAGCCCTCCAACTGATGATCGGCTCAGAAAGACAGGCCCCGGGATGATTCGTCGCCCCGGGGCTTTTTTTATTAATGCTTCGCGTCTTTTTTGATTCGGAATTGAAAGAAATTTTTGATTATTGGAGATTTTTTGTAACTTAAGTGCTGGAATAACTCGAAACAAGAAAGCAATGGAAGAAAAACTGCTTCTTTTGGGAGATGAGGCTTTGGCTCTGGGTGCCCTGCATGCAGGATTGTCCGGTGTCTATGCCTATCCAGGAACTCCCTCTACAGAGATTACTGAGTACATTCAGGCTCATCCTTTGACTAAGGAGCGGGGCATTCACAGTGACTGGTGTACCAATGAGAAAACGGCCATGGAGGCCGCTCTTGGTATGTCTTATGCTGGGAAAAGGGCCTTGGTCTGCATGAAACATGTCGGGATGAATGTCTGTGCCGATGCTTTTGTCAATTCAGCCATCACGGGTGCCAACGGTGGCCTGGTTATCGCGGCCTGCGATGACCCTTCGCAGCATTCTTCGCAGAATGAGCAGGATTCCCGTTTCTATGCCGATTTCGCGATGATGCCGTGCTTTGAACCATCCAGCCAGCAGGAGGCGTATGACATGGTCCGGGGGGCTTTCGACTATTCGGAAGCCAATCATATTCCTGTGCTCATGAGGCTTACAACCCGTATGGCGCATTCCCGTGCGGTGGTGCGCACTGTCGGTTCAGCTGGCTCACTGACCGGCATTAGGCCGCAGAACAAGATGCATTTCCCTCCGGAGGAACTTGCCAGGTTCTGGGTCACCCTTCCTGGCATATCCCGCCAGAGGGTGAAGATCCTTTCGGAACAGCAGGATCAGTTCCTGCATGATTCCGAACTTTCCGGCCGGAATCCATTTACCGATGGACCGAACCATGAAATGGGCATCGTTGCATGTGGCATCGCCTGGAATTACCTTATGGAGAACTATCCGGACGGTTGCCCCTATCCAGTGCTGAAGGTTACCCGGTATCCTTTCCCGAAAGGACTCCTGCGCCAGATGGCTGCCACGTGCAAGACAATCATGGTTGTCGAAGAGGGGCAGCCTTTGATAGAAGAGAGGTTGCGTGGACTGCTCTACACCGAGGCTGAAGGCGCCTCGGGAGTCAAAGTAAAGGGACGTCTGGACGGGACCCTGCCACGCAATGGCGAACTCAACCCGGACATCCTTCGTGAGGCACTGGGAATGGAGGTCCGCCAGGTCTTCCCGGAAGCAGCCAGGACGGTCCCTCGTCCACCTTCCCTTTGCCAGGGATGTGGCCACCGAGACTTCTACACTGCACTGAATGCGGTCCTTGCAAAATACGAAGGTGCCAGGGTGTTCGGTGACATAGGATGCTATACTTTGGGCTATATGCCACCTTTCCATGCGATCCATTCCTGTGTTGAAATGGGAGCATCATTGACTATGGCCATCGGGGCTGCTGATTCAGGCGTCTGGCCTTCGGTCGGAGTCATAGGAGATTCCACATTCACCCATAGCGGGATGACAGGTCTCCTTGATGCCGTGAATTCCAAGGCGGACATCACTCTCTGCATAAGCGACAACCTTACTACCGGAATGACCGGCGGGCAGGATTCGGCCGGAACAGGAAAGCTTGAAGCCATCTGCGAGGCTATCGGAGTCGAGAAAGAGCACATAAGGACGATCGTTCCTCTGCCTCGGAACTATCCTGAGATGGAGCGTGTAATAGAAGAAGAAATCAACTATCATGGAGTCTCGGTGGTCATCTGCCGCCGTGAATGCATACAGACCGCTAAACGTCACGCCAAATGAAAAGAGACATCATACTTTCAGGCGTCGGAGGACAAGGAATCCTCTCGATAGCTACCGTGATCGGCTGGGCCGCTTTGAAAGAGAATCTTTACCTCAAGCAGGCAGAGGTCCACGGGATGAGCCGGAGGGGCGGGGATGTGCAGAGCAACCTGCGTCTTGGAACAGGTCCCATATTCAGTGACCTTGTCCCGAAAGGCGAGTGCGACCTCATCATATCCCTGGAGCCGATGGAGGCCTTGCGCTATCTGCCATGGCTTTCTCCGGAAGGATGGGTTGTGACCAACACGACTCCTTTCGTGAATATTCCGAACTATCCTCCCATCGGGGAAGTGATGGCGGAACTTGGACAGGTCCCCAATCTTATCACTTTGGACTGTGACTCCATCGCAAAGGAAGTCAGGTCGCCGAGGAGTGCCAACATGGTGCTGCTGGGCGCGTCCGCAAGGGTTCTCGGCATTCTGGAGCCGGACAATCTCAAGGCGGGCATAGAAGCTGTTTTCGCCCGTAAGGGTGAAACTGTGGTACAGGCCAACATTTCGGCCTTCAATGCAGGATTTGAAGAATCAGGAAAGTTCAGCAAATGAGAGTAATTCCAAAAGCCAGCCTCGATGAAGTCCTCAGGGGCATGAATATAGACAACATCGCCAAGGCGACGATAAGGCAATGTGTGAACACGGCGCAGGAACTGGAACGCATCTCCGGAGAGAGTTTCGTCCACCTCGAGTTCGGTGTGCCCGGAATCAAGGCGTCGCAATTCGGAGTTGACATGCAGAAACTGGCGTTGGATGCTGGTATCGCTGCCGTATATCCTCCGACGGCTGGTATCCCAGAATTCAAATGGAATGCGTCTGCCTTCATAAAGGCATTCATCGGGATTGACATGTTCCCTGATTGCGTCATCCCGACCGTTGGTTCGATGCAGGGTTGTTTCAACCTGTTGATGGAGTGTTCCCAGCTTCATGCCGGAAAGACAGCCGTCATCTATCTCAGCCCTGGATTCCCTTCACACTATCTTCAGGCGAAGATCCTTGGCTTGGACCAGAGGATCCTTGACATCTACCATTTCCGTGGTGACAAGCTCGGTCCCAAGCTCGAAGAGTTGATGGCCGACGGCAAGGTCTGCGCCATTGTCTATTCCAACCCTAACAATCCTTCTTGGGTGAACTTGACTGAAAGCGAACTGAAGACGATAGGGGAGCTTTGTACGAAATATGACGTCATAGCTCTCGAAGACCTGGCCTACATGTGCATGGATTTCCGAAAGGATCTCTCGAAGCCTTTCAAACCGCCGTACCAGCCTACGGTCGCTCGCTACACTGACAATTGCGCCTTGATGATCTCTGCTTCTAAGATATTCAGTTATGCCGGAGAGAGAGTCGGCCTGGTAGCAATCTCGAAGAAGCTCTATGACCGCGAGTATCCTTCATTGAAGGAGCGGTATGGATTGGCAGGCTTCGGTGAGAACTTCGTGCTGACGTACATCTATGTCAACACTTCCGGCTGCTCACGTTCGGCGCAGAATGCCATGTCGGAGATGATGGAGGCATCCGTGAGCGGGAAATACGATTTCGTCTCCGAGATGCGTGAATATGCCCGCCGGGCCCACCGGTCCAAGGAGATATTCTTCAAGCATGGTTTTTCCCTTGTCTATGACAAGGACTTGGATCAGGATGTAAGTGATGGTTTCTTCTACACTATCGGCTACAAGGGGATGGAAGGCAGTACACTGCTTTACAATTTGATGCGTTGCGGGATAAGTGCGATCACGCTGACATCTACCAGAAGTGAACAGCAAGGCATCAGGGTCTGTGTCTCCATGCTCAATGGCGATGAGGATTTCGCCAGGCTGGATGATCGTCTTGGTTTGTTCGAGGAATTGGTTTCAGAAGGAGTGTTGAATTCAGGGGAATAGTCATGAGATTCGTTTCGGCCGATGAGGCCATGTCATTGGTCCGGTCTGGTGACTGGGTGTTTTTCCAGGGAAGTACTTCTGTCCCTGTCATCCTTCAGGAGGCCCTTGCCAGGAGGCACGGGGAACTGAGGGATGTGAAGATTGTCTCCGGGTTCAACGTGACCAAGGGGCCGGCGCCATTCTGCCGGCAGGAGTACAAGGATTCTTTCATAGTCAACAGCCTTTTCCTTTGTGCAGACCAGAGGGAGTATGTCGCGGCAGGCTACGGCAGCCTGATTCCGGGTTTCCTGAGTGACCTTCCTGGCTTGATCAGGCGTCGGGAGATTCCCATCGACGTGGCTTGTATCAATTGTTCGTTGCCGGATGAGAACGGCTATTGCAGTTACAACATATCAGCCGACCTGGCCCAGCCTGCGGTCGAGTCTGCCCGCATAGTCATTGCACAGGTCAACAAGAGCATTCCGTATCTCTATGGTACGGCGATGATCCATGAGTCCGCTATCACGGCTGCTGTTGAGTGCGATGATCCTCCGGTTGACATGCGTTTCGGGCCTCCTACTGAGATTGAAGCCGCCATCGGGGCGCATATAGCCCAGGAGATTCCCGATGGTGCGACCTTGCAGATCGGTGTGGGCGGGATCCCCAATGCTACCCTGAATGGATTGAAGGACCACAAGCATCTGGGTCTTCACACGGAGGCGATGACGGACGGGGTTTTCCGGCTGATGCAGTCCGGGGTTCTTGACAATTCATTGAAGAAATATGAGCCGGGGCGCAGTGTGGCTTCGCTTGCGCTGGGGTCCCGCGAAATGTACCAGTTCATCGACCACAACAAGGATTGCGTTTTCTTCGATGTCGGTGTGACCAATGATCCTTCTCTCATAAGGATGAATCCTAAGGCCGTGGCTATCAATTCTGCCATCGAGATTGACTTGACCGGACAGATCTGTGCCGACAGCATCGGTGAGAAGATCTTTTCTTCTGTCGGTGGGCAGCATGATTTCATGTACGGGGCGTCATTGTCGGATGGCGGCAGGACTTTCATCGCCATGCCTTCAAGGACGACGAAGGGGAGGGGAAAGATAGTCGCGAACCTGGCTCCGGGAGCGGGAGTCGTCACTACTCGCTTCCAGACGCAGTATGTTGTCACTGAATATGGTTGTGTCTATCTGCGGAACAAGAATCTTGCGGAGCGTGCCAAAGCATTGATCTCCATAGCTCATCCCGATGACCGTGAGGCCCTCGACCGTGCCGCATTCGAACGCTTCGGACACATCTATCATCTAATAAAGATATCAGACGATGCTTGACAAATTGAAGGAGGAGGTTTTCCGGGCCAACCTTGAACTGGTCCGGCAGGGACTTGTCATCTACACTTGGGGCAATGTCTCTGGAATCGATCAGGAAAGGGGGCTTGTAGTCATAAAGCCGAGCGGAGTCAAGTACAATGAAATGACTGCTGATGACATGGTAGTCGTCGACCTTGAAGGCAGGGTAGTAGATGGGACGCTTCGTCCCTCGTCAGATACGCCGACCCATCTGGAACTTTACAAGGCCTTCCCTCAGATCGGCGGAGTCGTCCATACCCATTCAACCCAGGCTGTGGCTTGGGCTCAGGCTGGCCGCAGCATCCCGGCATTGGGGACTACCCATGCAGATTATTTCCATGGTCCGGTGCCATGCACGGCAGATCTGTCTCCTGAAGAGATCGCTGAAGATTACGAAGCTGCGACAGGACGTCTGATAGTCCGCACGATGGCCGGCTGCAATCCTGTTGAAACTCCCGCGGTACTGGTGAAGAGCCATGGCCCTTTCTGCTGGGGGAAGGACGCTGCTGAAGCAGTCTATCATGCCCGCGTGCTGGAAGAAGTCGCCTTGATGGCACGTCTAACCCTGGACCTAAATCCTAAGGCCAGTTTCATGAAGGAATTGGAAGACAAGCACTACATGAGGAAACATGGTCCTCATGCCTACTACGGTCAGACCGACGGGAAAGACTAATCTTCGTAACCGTCTGCCTTTGCAGCCCAGATGGTTGCAAGTACTCCGATCGTGACAACTGCTGCAATGGCGACGGTAATAAAGGTTCCGTTCCAGCCATAATGGTCAGCTACATAACCGAAGCCGACACCAGAGACGAGGGTGCTGGCGTAGCCGAATATTCCCAGGATACCATTGGCTGTGGCAGATGCCCGGTTGGTGGCATGCTGTGCGGCGCAGACACCGAGGAGGGCCTGAGGGCCGTAGATGAAGAAGCCGATGAGCATGAATGGCGCGAGAAGCAGCAGCCAGGAAGTGCCGGCCGGCATTTTCCAGAAGATTAGGACGCACAAGGCTACGCCGATCATGCAGACGAGACTCGTGTGATGAGCTTTGCTATGGAAAATGTGGTCTGTTGCCCATCCCCAGAAGAGCATTCCCAGATTGCCTCCGACAAGCTCGAAGAACAACATGACCGTAGTTGCGGTGGCCATCGAGAGATTCTTGTTCTCGGTCAGGATGGTAGGTCCCCAGTCGAGGCAGGCGAATCGGACGATGTAAACGAAGAAGTTCGCAACGGCAAGGGTCCAGATAATCCTGTTGCCATAGACATGCTTCTTGACGTAGGCATTGTGTTCGGCCTTCTCTGCATCAGTGGTGACGATGGCTTTCTTCTTGCCTACGACTTCCGGCAGTCCCACATCGGAAGGGGAGTCTTTCATGTTGAAGAAGAGCCAGATGGAGCCGATCAATGCTACTCCTGCAGGAATCAGGAAACACCAGCGCCAGGCACCATAGTGTGCTGCGAACTGGATGACTTTCGGATCTGTCGTTTCAAGTCCGAGATTTGAACCTATCGCAGACAGTACGGTTGCATTCGAACTCAGGTCGACTCCCAGATGCGGCATGACAACCCAGCCGCAGAGAGCTATTGCCAGTCCGGCTCCGATGGAGTGCGACATGTTCCAGATGCTCATCTTCGTGGCGAGCTCCTTAGGTTCGATCCACTGTGTGAGGGTCTTGGTGCAAGGCGGAACTCCCATTCCCTGAAGGAATCCGTTGACGAGCCAGAGCATGCCCATGATGTAAACCAGCACTGATGCAATGGCCGCTCCGTCACCGGCAGTGGCTTTTATTCCCATGATCAGGCGTGTCAGGAAATCCGATGTTCCGAACAATATGTTGACTATCGCACAGAGCATCAAGCCCAGGCTCATGATCTTCCTTGCACTGTTGCGGTCGGTGATGATGCCGACAACGTACCTTGACAGGCCGTAGATGATGCCGTGCAGGGTAAGGAAAAGACCTAACTGAGTCTTCGTGATGCTGAACTCGGCAGCAAGGCCAGGCATGGCGAAGGAAAAATTCTTACGTACCAGATAGAAAACTGCGTAACCAACCATGGTTACGATAATGGTGCGCCACTGCCAGTAGCGCAGGCTCTTTTGTGTTTCAGGGTTATTCATGTTGCTAGAGTTGCTTGTTAAGGCGCCTTACGATCCTCTCCACATCGGTTGCAAGGACGCTTCCTTTGATACAGACGACGGACTGGCCGTACATGGCTATTATCAAGTCGGAGACTCGTTTCCCATCGTCAGAAACTTCTCCGAAGGTCTCATCAGTGATTTCAGGACCAAGCCTGTTAGTCAAGACAAGGTTGCTGCTTATCAGATACTTCTTTACCTCGGAATCAATCTCGTCCCTGAGATTGACTGGGCTGTCGCCATAGTCAAGCATGTAGACGGTATCGACTCTCCTGAATGCCTTGGCAACTTTCCTTGTCCAGGCATTTCCGGCCCTGCCGACGGTCTTCCCCATGGTCATGGCCATCTTCCCGAGTTTCATGAGCGAGACATTCTCCCTTCCGTCATATTCCTTCATGACCAGCAGGACGTTTTCGACGCTTGCTTCCTGGGAACTGTCAGCCGGCTCCTGTGAAAATGACTTGCAAGGAGCCAGCAGGCTTGCCAAGATGACTATGGACAGGCAGAATGCTTTCATGGCTCGGGTTATGGAATCCAGTGCCTGTTGATTTCTTTGATGACACCGCCTTCGATGCGGACCCTGGTGTTCAGTTCGATGAATTCGGTCTTGTAGCTTTCGAGAGAATCGATGTACGGTTTCTGCCCGGTCCGTATCGTGTCAACAGGGTCATTCGGCTCGGTTCCGCAGTCTATTATCACGAAATCTTCGCTTAGGGGGATCTCCTTGCGACCAATCTCGGTGTAGACAGAATGGTCGTCCATCAACAGGCTCTTGTAGGTGCCGCCTTCATCTGCTTTGAGGTAGGCTCCGCCTTCTTCGATTCCATTGTTGATGGTCAGGATTCCGTTCTCTTCTTCGATCGTTTCGACAACTATCTTGTTTCCGGCAAAGACAAGAGTGTCTCCGGCAGTCATCTTGCTGACTTCGACTGCATCATAGAAGTCTTCGCTGAAGACAGTCATGGTCAGGTTGCTCCCTCTCCAGTTGAAGTCTGAAGCAGAGAACTTGGCCGGGACCGTACAGTCGGACATGGTCTCAAGGGTGAAACCTGCAGGGAGAGGCTCTATGAGGTTGTGGCTGGCATGTGATGAGCATCCGGCAAGGGCGGCCAGGACGCATAGTACCATCAAAGGATTGCTTGAACTGAGTTTTTTCATGATAGTACAAAGATAAAAAATTTATGGATGCTTTCATTTAACCAAATATAATTATAACTTTGGAATGGTTGTATATTGTCCGGCTTTGTCCGGTTTTTGTGAACTTATCTTTTTTTAACGATGAAAAGGAACTGTTTCTCGTTTTCGTTGCTGGCAGTCATTCTCTGCTGCAACGTCCTTAATGCCCAAGTCTCCCAGTCTCCGGAGATGGCAACGAAGATCAAGGAAGAAGGTCTGAACAACTCCAAGATCGAAGAGATTGCCCAGTACATGACCGACCTTCTTGGGTCAAGGCTTACGGCTTCCGAGCAGAAACGCAGGGCCGAAGGTCTTGTGGTCAAGAAACTTGAAGAGATCGGCTTGTCCAATCCTCGCGCAGAGTTTGCGATGGAATTCCCTCGCGGAGGCTGGGATGTCATCAAAACCTATGCTGCGATGACTTCGCCTTATTATTGTGCGTTCTCCGTTAATCCGAAGGCTTGGACAGGAAGTACGGACGGACTTGTGAAAGGCGAATGTGTCGTTTTCGATGTCCAGACCAAAGAAGATCTTGACAAGTACAGGGGCAAGGTTGCCGGGAAGATCCTGCTCAGGGCTCCGACACAGCAATATAGCATCAATTTCAAGCCTCTTGCTTCACGCTACCCAGAAGAGGAACTCAAGGCCTTGACCCTTGACAACAAGGTTGCCGGATTCGTTTCGCCTGCCGGACCCCCTATGGGTGGCCGTCTTCGTATGCAATTCGACAGGGAAGCTTACATGGAACTCCAGAGGCTGACGAATGAATTCATGGTCACGGAGAAACCGCTCTGCATCGTGACCGGCCGTGGTTCGTTCAATGTTCCCGGGGGAACAGGCGCTTCCTACAAGGTCGGTGATCCTGAGCCCACTCCTGAAATCCTGATGCCTATTGAGGATCACGGTCGCATGGTTCGTCTGATCAATTCCGGCCAGAAGGTGGAGATGGAACTGGAACTTGCAAACAAGTTCACCGACGACCAGGAGGTCCATAATGTCTATGCAGAGATACCTGGGACCGATTCCAAACTGAAGGATGAGATCGTGCTTATCGGTGCCCATCTCGACTCATGGCACGGAGGAACAGGTGCCGCTGACAATGCCTCCGGCTGCATCGTCATGATCGAAGCCATGAGGATCCTCAAACAACTCGGCGTCCAGCCCAAGCGCACTATCAGGATTGCCCTCTGGGGTGGGGAAGAGCAAGGTCTTTACGGTTCAAGGGGATATGCCCAGAAATATCTTTTCTACAATGACAAGAAACTTCCCGGCTTCGACAAGTTCGCCCTTTATCTCAACATGGATAATGGTTCAGGACGTTTCAGGGGAATCTATCTGGAGCGCAACGACGCTGCTTTCCCGTTCTTCGAGGCATGGATGAAATACATAGAACCACTCGGATTCAACTATCTTTCTCCGAGGAACACGGGAAGCACTGATCATGTCTCCTTCTCCAGGATGGGACTGCCTGCCTACCAGTTCATCCAGGATGAACTTGAATATGGCCGGACCTATCACACTATCATGGACACTTACGAGCGTCTATCCCTCGGAGACCTGACTCTCGATGCTACGATTGTGGCATGGATTGCCTTGTGTGCGGCTAACGATCCTGGCAGGATTCCTATCAATACGGCAATTCCTGCGACACGTCGTCCTTAGATCAGAAGTGACGGTAGCCTAGGTAATCCAGGACTTTGTTCCATTGCATGGCACGGGCGTAGAAAGATTCATAGTCTTTCTTCTCGGGCTGGCTCCATCCTGTTTCGGCAACGGCGAACAGCCGGGGGTATAGCATTATTTCTGCATGCCATGCCTTGTTGACGAATTCTGTCCAGAGGTTTCCCTGGACACCCAGGACATGGTGCACGTTTTCCGGGGAGATGTTCTCGTCGATCGGTTCGAATGAATATGTCTGCTTGAGTGGAAGGAGGGGACCGACTGCCCTGTACTGGCCTTCTGCCTGGTGATAGTCAAGGTAGAAGTGGCTTGTAGGACTGAATATGACGTCGTGTCCTTCGGCGATGGCTTTGTGACCGCCTTCCGTACCTCTCCATGACATCACTGTGGCATTGGGGGCAAGTCCTCCTTCAAGGATTTCGTCCCATCCTATGATGGTCTTGCCATGGTCGTTGACGAACTTTTCCATCCTCTTGACCAGGTAGCTTTGCAGTTCTTCAACATTGGAAAACCCCTCAGCCTTCATCTTTGCCTGGCAGACAGGGCATTTCTCCCAATGACCCTTGCCAGCTTCGTCGCCTCCGATGTGGATGTACTTGGAAGGGAACATCTCGAAGACTTCCAGGAGGACGTTTTCCAGGAATTCATAGACTTGCTCGTTACCGGGGCAGAGTTCCTGGACGTTTTTCAGGTGCTCCTTGCTGTCCGGGTCCAGACATGAGAGGTAAGGGTATGCCGCTATGCTCTCGAAATTGTGTCCCGGCATCTCGATCTCGGGAATCACTTCGATGTGGCGTTCAGCTGCGTAGTCTATGATCTCCGCAATGTCTTTCTTTGTGTAGAAACCGCCATGGGCTCCGGGATCGTCGGCATTGAGGAATCTCTGGCCGTCGTTGATCCAGTCCTCCCAGTCATCCTTGGTGCGCCATGCCGAGAAGGAAGTCAGCAGGGGATACTTGTCTATCTGGATGCGCCATCCAGGATGGTCCACAAGATGGAAATGGAACCGGTTCATCTTGAGCAAGGCCATCATGTCCAGCTGCTTCTTCACGAATTCCTTCGGTTGGAAGTTGCGGCTGACGTCCAGCATCATACCTCTGTGGCGGAAGCGCGGCCAGTCCAGGATCTTGCAGCATTGGATGTCCTTGGAGACGAACTGCATCATGTAGGCAGACTGGATGGCGTAGAAGAAACCTTCATTGTCGGCTGCCTCGATACGGACGCCATTTGGCGTAAGTTCCATGTAGTAGGCCGATTTGACCTGCCAGTCTTCAAGACCGTATGGTTTGATCTTCTTGAGGAACTTCTTGTTTCCGATCCTGATGTCCATGTCCTTGGCGTCAGGAAGGTTTGTGGTGCCTTGAAGGATTTCAAATTGGACAGGTGCTGGGATAATGTCCTTGGGACTGCTTTGTGCGAATGCATTGAAGGTGGCCAGGAGGGCCGATGCAATGACGATTAGATGGATTCTCATAAGCTGATTCAGACTATTTCCATAAAGATACGAAATTATTTATATTTGTGACATGTCAGATACAAATAACACATTCCGCCCTTTGAGGCGTTTCAAGCAAGCCGTTTCTCCCGAAGAATGCATTGAAGTGTTGAAGACTGCATGGCGCGGTGTCCTGTCCATGCATGGCGAGAATGGCTATCCTTATGGTATTCCCATGAATTTCTTTTTCTCTGATGGAAAGATCTATTTCCACTGTGCCATGGAAGGCCACAAGCTTGATGCGATCCAGGCGGATGACCGGGTCTGTTTCACTGTGCTTTCCGAGCCGATCAAAAATCCAGGGGAGTGGTGGAACTGTTTTATCAGTGTTGTCTGTTTTGGCACGATTTCAGAAGTTACTGATGAGGATCGGAAAGATTTCCTGCTGCGGACCCTCGCCGCAAAGTTTTTCCCTTCCGGATATGATGTAGAGACAGATATGAAAAGAAATGCCCGTCACGCCCTTATCCTCGAACTGACTGTCGATCACATGAGTGGTAAGAGAGTGCGGGAAAAATAAAACCAAGGTCATGAAAAATCTATTGTTTGCGGCAGCTATTGC
>CADBMD010000151.1 GCA_902795735.1 uncultured Bacteroidia bacterium | reverse complement strand
GAATTTGACGGGAAGCGTGAGTTACCATCGTAACGTCCGCTGATTTCTGCGAGGTACTTGCCCTTGTAGCTGTAGCTCAGACGGCCGAAGAAGCCGTTGAGGGCGGAGTCCCAAGAGCCACCGTCGGCCAGGGTCATGTCCTCGCCGTTGAGGAGGGACCAGTTCGGCCTGTCTTCGAGAAGGAGCTCGGTGCGGGTGAAGTGTTTCCTTGTCATTACCACGTCCTCGATGTTCCAACCTCCCATCAATGTGAGGGAGTGGTTGGGGCCGAGGTTGGGAGTGAAGGTCAGGGTCGCATCAGCGGTCTGGCGCTGCCTGGTCCAAGGGAATTCAGAGTACCTGGAGTTGGCGGGACGCTTGCTGAGGGAGAGGTTGGGTCCGTTCTTGGACCAATAAGGAACAACCACCTGGCGATGGTCTCCGTTTTCGTAGTAGTAGGCGTAGTTGGCACGTGCCACGAGGACGTCCTTGATGATGTCGACCGTGAGGGTGGTGAGGTTCTTGAGATTGAACATCTCATCCTTCCTCCAGGAGTTGCCTTCATTGAATCCGGCCCATCCAATGTAAACGGCTGCTTCAGTCCAAGTTCCGTCAGGGTTCTTTTCGAGGGTCATAGGATAACCCTGATGGTTGAGCATACGGAATATGTTGACAGGTGTCTCGCCGTAGCCGGTGAATCCCAGAGGCTGGTGGGAGTGACGCCTTGTGAAGTCGGTGTTGTTGTCGAGCCTGAGCCAGGGGCGTACCTTCAGGGAACCCTTTGCACGGACGTTGTACTGGTTGTACTTTTCGTTGCCGGCGTTGTAGATACCATCCTGGGTGAAGAACCTTCCGGACACGAAGTAGTTGGCCTTGTCGCTTCCACCGGAAACGGTCAGGTTGTGGGTCTGTCCAGAGGTGTAGTCCTTGAATATGATGTCGTACCAGCTAGTGTTGCCGTAGTAGCGCCACCTTCCGTTGGCAGGATTGACATCGTAACGTTCTGAGTTCGGGGTGGTCTTGTCTTCGTTCCACTGCTTGAGGTTGGCGTACCATTCACGTGAGAATGCGAACACGTTGTTGATGTTGGCAGGGTCGGACTTGGTCCTTGCACGGTAGCCCTCGAGGAAGGAAGTCGTCCAGTCGTAACCGTTGGTTACCATCTGGGGCTTGACGGTACGGCTGTAGATGTTGAATGCGTTGCTGTAGGTAACCCTTGGCTGTGTGTTGCCTCCGCTCTTGGTGGTAAGGAGGATGACACCGAAGGTTCCGCGTGATCCGTAGACGGCTGCTGAGGAAGCATCCTTGAGGACGGTCACGGATTCGATATCGTCAGGGTTGACGGAGTTCATGTCGCCTTCGATACCGTCGATGAGGACGAGGGCGGATCCGCCTGAGCCGATGGAGTTGACGGTACCACGGATCTGCACTGTGGCTGCCCTGTTAGGCTTACCGTCGGTGAAGGAGAGGTTCAGTCCCGGGATGGTTCCCTGGAGAGCCCTGGAAAGGTTCATCGTGTTTCCGGTACGGGATTCTATCTCCTTGGTGGAGAGGTTCTCGACTGCGCCGACGATGTCGCGTTTCTTCTGGACACCGTAAGCGACCACGACGGACTCATCGAGGCTGGTGCGGTCCTGGACCAGGACAATGTTGACATTTGACTGGCTGCCGACCTGGACTTGCTGGGTACGGAAGCCGATGAAAGAGAAAACAAGGGTATTCCCCTGGGCAGCATCGATTGCATACCGTCCGTCAACGTCGGTGGAAGTTCCGCCGCTCACGCCTTGGACAGTGACGAATGCTCCGACCACAGGATTCCCTTCTTCATCCGTGACAACTCCCCTGACGGTGTTGCGCTGGGCAAATCCGGCAAGGGAGAGACACATGAACAGGACGGCGGTAAACAAACTTTTAACCCACCATCCTGAAGCGTTGGATTGTGTGATCATAAAACAATAATAGATTTGGTTTTAGTAGATTCAATTCGTTCAATTTTGTCCCGAATCAAGTCGTTTCTTACAACAAAAGGTAGTTTTGTACTTTACAAATGTAGGATTTTATTCGTAAATTGCAAAACACTTTAAAAAGCAAAACCATCACTACAACTACATGAAAAGAGTTTTTTCCCTATTTCTCGTGCTTTGCCTCTCGCTCGGGGCAGTTGCGCAAGAAGCGCCTGCAAGCGTTCGTCCGGTCTGCGGTCCTTATCTGCAGAATGTTACCGAAAACAGTTTCACTGTCATCTGGACAACCAACATGGATGCCGTTTCATGGGTGGAAGTCGCTCCGGACGATGGTACCGACTGGTACAACTGTGACAGGCCAAAGTACTATGACCTGCGCGGCTTCGGGAGGCGTCCCATCACCAAGGTCCACCATGTCACCGTCGACGGACTGAAGCCTGACACCAAGTACCGCTACCGCATCATGATGGAAGGAGTGGTCGCCCAATACAACAGGGTGGGAATAACATATTCTCCGGCCTATGGATTAAGTGTCTCTGCCAATCCTACCTGGTGCAGGACCCTCGCCAAGGACTACGACAAGCTTCATGTGGCAACAGTCAACGACATGCATGAAAGCGATTCCCTTTTCAGGAAGCTGATGAGCGATGCCAAGGACCAGGACTACGATTTCGTGGTCTTCAACGGGGACATGACTTCGACCATCGACAACGAGGAGGATATTCCCAAGAATTACATGGCTTCAGCCGCCGAACTCTATGGCTATTGCACCCCGACTATGATTCTACGTGGCAACCATGAGTATCGCGGCAACGATGCGCTTAAATGGAGGGACTATCAGAGCAATCCCGGTGGAATGACTTATTTTACAAAGAAATACGGGAAGTTTTTCTTCATATTCTTGGATTCTGGGGAGGACAAGACGGATGACGACATCCGCAACCTCGGGGTCATGATCACCGACCAGTACACCGACAAGGAGGCAGAATGGCTGAAGGAAGTCCTCCAGAGCAAGGAATTCAAAGAGAGTGAAGTGCGGATCGTGTACTCTCACATGCAGCCCGACCCCAACAGCTGGTTCGGCAACAAGGTCGTTGCGGAGAAGTTCGTCCCGCTCCTTAACGAGGCGGGGATCGACCTCATGCTCTGCGCCCACATCCACCAGTACCGCTACTATGAGGCCGGAAAGACGAATGCCAAGTTCCCGGTGGTCTGCAACAAGAACCGCGAGCTGATGATCTCCGACATCACCGGAGACAAGATTTCACTGACTTTCTACAATCCTGACCACGTTCTTCAGAGGAAGCTTGAATTCAAGACCAAGCAGTACAGGTAGGCCTACTCTGAATATATCGTGTCGTGGAAGAGCCCGAAGGCGTTGATGACCGGAGGAGCAAAGCCATTGACGCTGATGCGCACGGCATCGGTAGTGACATCATCCGTAAGGACAATCCTTTTGTAGCCGATCGTAGTTCCATCTGCGATCGGCAGCCATTTTCCTTCCGGGGTGACTGCTTCGATCCTGAAAGAGCGGATTCTTTGACCAAGGGGAACATATTCCTGGATAAGGATCCTGTTAAAGGTCTTCGTCCCCTTCAGCTTGAAAGTAAGGGTGGCGTCGCAGACAGCGTCCGGGGCGGCCCAGAAGGAGTCATATTCACCATCCAGGATGTTGGAAGCCGAGAACTTCCTTCCCCTTGTCGCTGAAGCTGAGGCCTTTGCACCTCTCGCATAATCTTCCTTGAATATGCTTCCGAGGGCGGCGCTGAATTCCATCAGCCGCGCCGAATCAACGGGATTCAGCCTTCCGGTAGTGTCAGGCGGTACGTTCAGGAGCAGCAGGGAATTGCGGCCCACACTGGTGTAGTATATTCCCAGTAGATCGTTCAGGGACTTGACTTTAGAGTTCTCGCTCTCCCTCCAGAACCATCCCGGGCGGATCGAGACGTCCGTTTCGGCCGGGACCCATTCCTTCCCGGCGGCATTGCCCTGGTTGAGAGTGTCGGTGGGAGGAGATCCTGCACCGGGGGTGAAGCCTTCGATGTCTAGCCTGCTCCAATTGGTCTTTCCGGCGATTCCGCTCTCATTGCCGACCCAGCGGCATCCCGGGCCGACGTCGCTGAACATGATGGCCTGCGGCTGAAGCCGGAGCACGGTCTCGTGGAACCGTGGCCAGTCATAGACTTGCTTCTTCCCGTTCGGGCCTTCGCCGTTGGCCCCGTCGAACCACTGTTCGAAGACCTTGCCGTATCTTCCGTCGTGAACGCTCTCCAAAGTCTTGACATAGACGTCATTATAGGCGGGGGTTCCGTAATGAGGGTCGTTCCGGTCCCAAGGAGAGATGTATACACCGAATTTTAGTCCTTCTGCCGAGCAAGCCTCCGAGAGTTCCTCCAGTACATCACCCTTACCGTCTTTCCATGGGCTGGATGCAACTGTGTGCGTGCTCTCCGGATTGGGCCACAGGCAGAATCCGTCGTGGTGCTTGGCTGTTATAATGATGCCTTTGAAGCCTGCCGCCTTGGCGACGGAAGCCCACTGGAGGCAATCCAGTCCTGTAGGATTGAAGATGTCTTCTGCCTCTGTGCCAAGTCCCCATTCCCTGCCGGTGAAGGTGTTTGGCCCGAAGTGGGTGAACATGTTCATCTCCATTTTCTGCCATTCCATCTGGCTTTCTGTAGGGACCGGACCATAGGGGGCTGGAGGGTCGGACTGTGCGCAGGAAGAGAGGGCGGCTATGGCAACGACGGCCATTGTCGCACAGGCAATAAGCTTTTTGAAGGATGTTGTCATATCTCGAAGGGTTGTTTACAAAAAGATCAGAGAGGAGACCTTCTCAGGATTGAATATGATCCTGGCAGTATCCTGGATCTGGGCGGCCGTGACTGCCTCGATGGCTTCGCGGTTCTCCTTGTCAGAAGCTATGGTTCCGAAGGCAAGCAGGCTCTTGCCCATGGAATGGCATTGAGTCTCACCATTGTCGGAGCTGATTGCCAGCTGGCCGAGCAACTGTTTCTTGGCTGCTTTCAGGCTCGATTCGCTGAGAAGGTCATCCTGCATCTTCCGGATTACTTTCCCGACTCCTTCCTGGCATTTTGCCAGGTTGCACTTGTCGCATCCCAGCGAGATGGCCATCACTCCGGTCTCTGAATACTGGGTGTAGGAAGTCTCGACTCCATAGACCCATCCGTTCCTTTCCCGGAGAAGGTCGTTGAGCAGAGAATTGGATGCCGGTCCTCCCATGATGTTACCCAGGAGGATGGCCGGGAAACGTCCTTGTGCATCGAACAGGGAAGGAGCCAGGTTGCCGATGACAGCGTTGACTTCATGGTTCCTTTTGTCGACCGTCCTGTGGAAGGACTCAATGGCAGTAACGGGCAGGAGTTCCCTCTCCGGACTCTCTTTCCAGGAACTGTCGAAAACCTTTTCTGCCAATTTAAGGACTTGGGATTCAAGTTTCTTCTCATCTACGTCGGCGACGATTGCCAGAGCCATATTCCCGGGCGTGAATCTCTCTTGAGTGAACTCCTGAAGTTCCTTTGAAGAGATTTTCTTGACAGACGCTGCAGTTCCGAGTATCGGTTTTCCCAAAGGATGACCGGACAGCAGGGCTTCCTCGAACTTGTCATAGACATCATCGGCGGGGGAGTCTTTGTAGGAATTGATCTCGTCGATGACGACTCCTTTTTCTATCGCTATCTGTTCTTCCGGGAATAGTGGAGAGGTCGCCAGTCCCAGCAGCAGTGATGCGGCTTTGCCCAGGTCTTCCTTAAGCACAGTGGAGTGCAGGACGATTTCTTCCTTGGTCGTGAAGGCATTCAGGTCACCGCCCAGGCGCTCAAGGTAGCTGTTGATGACTCGGGCACTTTTTTTCGATGTGCCCTTGAATATGGTGTGTTCGGTGAAATGGGCGATCCCACTGTGGTGGACGCCCTCATCCCTTGTTCCACATTTGATTGTAAGTGAGCAATAGCCGACCGCGTTTCCGCCTCTTCTAACGGCATACCTCAGCCCGCACGCAGCCTTTCCGATGAGCATTATTTCCTCAGGAGTTTAATGGCTTTGAGGTCCATGTCCAGGAAGCCGGCACCGCTTCTGGGAGAGATCCTGTGTTTCTTGTACCAGTAGAGCTTGTGGTCGTCTGCTCCGATCAGCATCTTGTAGCATACCGATCCGTTGACCGGTTCGCTTGGAGCGACCACGTAGCTGACTACGCCGTTGAAGGTCCCTCTCTGGAAAACCTCATCGACGGCCTCGTCATCTTCTTCGACGGTTATGTCTTCGTCTAGAGCGTCGATGGTCTTTTGGTCAACCTGTGGGGCGAAGTCCTCTTTGCTGAAGTATACCTGCTTGATCTTCAGTTTCTTGGTCTCGCTTGCTCCAAGAGTAGAGTAAGCCTTGAATTCGGAACCGATCAATCCCTGCGCATGGTCCTGCATGATGGTCAGGAATGCAGGCAGCATGACGAATTCCCTGCCTGAAGGTTCGCTGGCAGACCTGAGGGGGAAAGTGACCACTTCCAGCATGTCATCGATGGACTTGCTGGCCCCCTCACCGCCTTTGACGAAAGTGAGCAGGTCTATGCCGGGCTCGGACTCTTTCCTTTGCTGCCCTTTGACTACGAGCAGGAAATAGTACTTGTCACTGGCTTTTATCTTCTGGAATTCTTCGTTGGTGCAGAACTCATAGGGAGACATCGTCCAAGCCTGGGCGGCGCTCTCCTTCAATGCTTCGTCAAGGATTTCATCGCCGGTAAGGACAATCTTGGTAGTCTTTGCGGTGATGTCCTTGAGTTTCTCCCTTCTTGTGTAGATCTGAGCCTGGCCGAACAGGTCAGCTGAGGCCAGGATGCCTGTCAAGGCAATTGTCAATATCATTAAAGTCCGTCTCATAGCTTATATCATTGGATTGTTGTTTCTTTTGCCTTCATCAGGGCTTCGTGTTCTGCCCTTGCCCTTTCCACGGATACGGACTGCTTGAGGATGAAGCCGCTGCCAAGGTATTTGGTGCGGACATCATCGTCGGCTGCAAGGGATTCAGGGGTGCCTTGCTGCAGGATGGAACCTTCGTACAGGAGGTAGGCGCGGTCGGTGATGGCCAGAGTCTCTCCGACATTGTGGTCGGTTATGATGACTCCGATATCCTTGTACTTAAGCTTCGCGATTATGAACTGGATGTCTTCCACGGCTATGGGGTCGACTCCGGCGAAAGGCTCGTCAAGAAGGATGAACTTGGGGTCGATGGCCAGTGCCCTTGCAATCTCGCAACGCCTTCTTTCACCTCCGGACAGCTGTATTCCGAGACTCTTCCTGACTTTGGAAAGATTGAATTCGTCGATCAGGCTTTCAAGCCTTTCCTTCCGGTCGTTCTTGGACATGTCGGACATCTCCATGACGGACATGATGTTGTCCTCCACGGACATCTTCCTGAACACGGAAGCATCTTGCGGGAGGTAGCCGATACCTTTCTGGGCCCTCTTGTACATAGGGAGTTCGGTTATGTCTTCATCGTCGAGGAAGACCCTCCCTCCGTTGGGGACGATCTGGCCGGTAATCATGTAGAAACTGGTCGTCTTTCCGGCTCCGTTGGGGCCAAGGAAGCCTACGATCTCTCCCTGTCTGATTTCCATGGAGACACCCTTGACAACTGTCCTGATGCCATATTTCTTTACGAGGTTCTCGCAGCGAAGTATCATGTCTGTCTTTTTTTTCCGTTTATCTGGTCTCCAGCCCGAAGTCCTTTACCAGGTTCTGTATTTCTCCATTCTTGCCCATCAAGGCGGTTGCCTTTTCCTGGTCAGTGTAAGGCTGCCGTTCCTTTTCTTCCATCGGGACTACTCCCACTTCCAGGCGCAGCCGGGCCGTTCCAACCTTCTTCTGCAAATTTCCTTCCAGAGCGAGAAGCCGGTTCTCACGGATCCATTTCTGCTGGGACTCATTGCTGACCTTGAAGGTGAGGATCTTGGTCCCGTCGTTATCTTCGATGCTGACTTCCGCGTTCTTCAGCGTGTTCGAAAGGCGCGGGCTTGCGGCATATTCATCAGGGATAGTCGACCAGGCTTTCAAGATGGCATCGTCATCAGGCATGCTGTCAGAGATTTCGGTAGCTTTCTCTGCCGCCTTGGCTTTCGAATCCTGGTTCATGATGGAACTTAGAGACAGGCTTGAGGAAGATCTAGATGCCCTTTTCCGCCCCCTGGTTTCTCCTGCGCCGGGTTCTGTGCCGGGCTCACCGCTCACAGTCCCAGTATTCATCTCGGCTGCCGCGCCCGTCATACTAGCCGCTGCGCCTGTCACACTAGCCGCTGCACCCGAAGCCATTCTTGATGGAACTGTAGGCCTTTGGGTCTGCGGGGCTGCGGCGGGGCCGGCCTGGGGAGCATTCATCAGGAAACTGAGCTTCATCAAGGCGAATTCTATGTGAAGGCGGGGATTGACAGCCATCTTGTAGCCAGCTTCGCACGAAGTCGTGGTCGAAAGAGCATCATACAAGAATTTGACAGAACACCTCCCAGCCTGCTCGGCGTACCTCTTCTTGAGGGAGTCCGGAAGTTCCAGAAGAGAATCGAGACCTCCATCCTTGGTTACGAGCAAGTTCCTGAAATGCGAACTCAGGGCTGAACAGAAGTGCAGGGCGTTGAATCCCTTTGACAGGACATCGTCGAACGTAAGCAACGCCTTGCCATAGTCTCCGGCAAGGAAATAGTCCACCAGTTCGAAAGAATAGTCATAGTCAAGTACGTTGAGGTTCCGAATGACATCCTCGTATTTTACGTCGGTTCCGCAGAAAGCCACGGTCTGGTCGAAGATGGTCAGCGCATCCCTCATCGCTCCGTCCGCTTTCTGGGCGATTACATGGAGCGATTCATCGTCAATCTTCACCCCTTCCTTCCCGGCAATCATCTTCAGGTTGCTTACTATGTCCGGGATTGATATCCTGTTGAAATCATAAGTCTGGCAGCGGGACAGGATGGTAGGCAGGATCTTGTGCTTCTCAGTGGTGGCCAGGATGAAGATTGCATGTGCCGGAGGTTCTTCCAGTGTCTTGAGGAAGGCATTGAAAGCGGCCGTCGAAAGCATGTGGACCTCATCGATGATGTACACGCTGTATTTTCCGACTTGTGGCGGGATCTGAACCTGGTCCATAAGGTTCTTTATGTCCTCGACTCCGTTGTTGGAAGCCGCGTCCAGTTCATGGATGCAGTAGGAGCGTCCCTCCTGGAAGGAAATGCATGATTCGCACTCTCCGCAAGGCTCCATCTCCGGGGATGGGTTGGCACAGTTGATAGCCTTTGCGAATATCCTGGCGGTAGTGGTCTTTCCGACTCCACGAGGTCCGCAGAAAAGGTAGGCATGTGCCAATTTGCCCCGGATTATCGAGTTCTTCAGGGTCTGTGCTATGTTGTCCTGTCCGATCAGTGTCTCGAACGAATCAGGACGATACTTTCTGGCCGATACGATATACTCTGACATATCCACAAATTTAGCATTATTTTGCGTAAAGAAAAACGGCCTCAAGCCCAAAACCTGTCTTGAAAACCGAACGGTAATACGACAGGTGTGACCAGAGGCGGAAGTTGGCTTGTGAATTTGGTGCATTTTGACATAACCGTGAGCAATTCCGCCTCACTGGTGCACGGAGATCACCGTTAGTATACATTCTGGGAGAGTTGCCTTTTGCGCCACCGGACGATCAGGGCATTGGCGTGGTCTTGCCTGTCATCCTCGGCAGAGGTGTTACCGTTATCCCCGGCTGCGGCCTGGGATCTCCCGCACTCTCTCCGGTGAGGCGGTGTCCCACGAAAACAGCGTTCGCTTCGCCTAAGGACATCAGTAAAATGTTGCTGATTCCGCTGTTTGGTGGCTGGAAGACAACGGTTAAAGCCGTTTTCGTTATTTGTAAAGCACCTTAGGTTGGCGCGAAATGGCAATTCGGGAATTATTGTCATTCATTAAGCGCCTGAGGTTGTTGTTCTTGACACAGAGTTTTTCACATAATACGAAAAACGGACAGCCCGAAGACTGTCCATTATCATTTCTGTCGTCACGAATGATCCTTAGACCCTCTGGCCGTAGCTACGGTCGGAAGTGTTGACCGTGATCTTTTCTCCCTGGTTGATGAAGAGAGGGACCATGACTTTGGCTCCGGTCTCGAGAGTAACTTCCTTCAATGCGCTTGTGGAAGCAGTGTTACCCTTGACTGCAGGCTCTGCATAAGTGACCTCAAGTGTAACGTAGGTCGGAAGTTCGCATGTAAGGCACCTTTCTTCGGGTTCCAGGACGAACATCATCTCGACATGCTGGCCTTCTTTCATGAGGTCTGCATTCTCGACCACATCATGAGGCAGGTGGATCTGCTCGTAAGTCTCTTCGTGCATGAAGTTGAATCCATCTTCGTCTGAATAAAGGAACTGGTAGGGACGCCTTTCCACTGTGATGACATCGATCTTCATGCCGGCGGTGAAGGTGTTCTCAAGGATCCTTCCGTTCTCGAGGTTACGGAGCTTTGTCTTGACGAAAGCGGGACCCTTACCGGGCTTGACATGCTGGAAATAGACTACCTGG
>CADBMD010000150.1 GCA_902795735.1 uncultured Bacteroidia bacterium | reverse complement strand
GGTTAGGGTTGTTTCCATCAAGGTAACGTACTTCGGGATCTCTTCCAACGTTACCGATCAGCATTACTTTGTTCAGTGACATGATCTGATAATAGTTTAGTTAATAATAAAAAACATAGGTCTTGGCGTACTTCCGCCAAAACCTATGCAATTTAATGAAAAATTTGCTACTGAGCAAGACCTTCTTCCTCTATGAAGTCTTCAGTCTCCACGGACACTATGCAATATGGCCCGACAAACCAGTGAGGATTGGCTTCGGCGAAACTCCCCAAAGCTTCGTCGGATTTCAGACGTTTGGTACGGGTAACCAGGACAAGTGGCCCAGATTCAGACGTACGGCCTTGGATTTCAACATCATGGAAAGCCTTGAAATCATTCCCGTAATCTTTGATGTCCCGTCCCAGATAGACTTTCATGGGTTGCGGACGGCGCATGTAGACGGTAGCAACCGTTTCCTCAGGCGAAATTGTCTTGCAGACTGCACCGTATCCGATCCAGTCGTTTGCCTGCGGAAGGACAGAGGATGCCGAATAGACAGCCAGGAGCATTGATGCACCCATCAGTATAAGTGTAAAGTTGGGCTTTCCTTTGAAAAGATAGTACAAGGCAAGGGAAAAACCAGTCAGCAGGAGGAAGGCTGCGAACCTGACCATCGGGGAGCGTATGAATGAATATGGCTCCAGAAGTTCAGAGACTTTGCTGATGTTTTCTCCGAATATAAGGACAAGAAGGATCGCCAGGCTGAGAAGCACGATCAGACCGGATGGTACGGCGAGCGACCATGTCATCCATTTTTTCCAACCTGTCCGTTTGAGCACTTCCACGAACAGGAGGACAAGGAAGGGCATTATGGGTGCCAGGTAGATTGCCAGCTTGCCGCTGAAGAGGGACAGCATCACGAAGGTAGAGACGATGGTGATCCTGAAGAATGATTCCCGGTCACCGGCCCCTTCGCTGCGGGCAGATCCTTCGCTTCGCTCAGGATGACATAGGGAGAAGACAAGGGAACCGAGGAGAAGGAACATGTAGGGAGCGACGATGTAGAGTATCGCCACGAAATAGTACCAGAAAGGTTCCTTATGGTGGAACGAGTTGACTGCACGCCCCATCGTCTGGTGGAACAGCAGGTTATTGAGGTAGTCTTTCCCGCCGTCCAGGTAAACTCCCGTAAACCAGACCGCACAGAGCAATGCTATTATTCCCCAAGTTTTCCAGCCAAGATACCGGCCCGTTTCGCGCAGCCTGCCTTTCCGCCAAAGGAAGCATATTATTGCAAGGGGCGGCATCAGGATGCCGACAGGGCCTTTCGTGAACAGGGCCATGAATATCCAGACCGGAAGAAGGATCTGCTGGCGCCGCTCCACCCCGGTCCCTTCGTAAAGCTGCCAGAATGAATACAATGCAAGGACTATGAACATGGTCATGAGCATGTCCATCCTCAAGATGACGGAAGCCCCAAGGAACAGCACGCAGGTCATCATCATGAAGGCGACACCGACTCTGTCCGCAGGTTTCTTGAGCGAGGCCCAACGGTCCATGATCCAGATGATTACGAAAGCCGGAATCAGGGAGAACAGCGAAAGCAGGAACATGGAATGCTTTCCAAGCAGCAGTTTGGAGAGGATTACGATCCAGAGATAGAGCGGTGGCTTGTCGGCGTAAGGTTCTCCGCCAAGGGTAAATGCGAATATGTTTCCGTTCTCGATGGCTTCGTCGGCTATCTGGAGATACCTCAACTCGTTGTCCGGAGTGAAATCCCTCATCAGCATGACCGGGAAGAGGCAGAGCGTGATGAAAGCGAATGTTATCAGAAGAGGATGCCTCTGGAGGAAACTATCATTTGGTGTCTTGCTCATTTCTGGAAGTATTCTTGAAACCTATCATCAGATTCCTTATGTAAGCCACGAAACCGAAGGACTGCCCAAGGATGAGGACCGGATCCTTCCTGAATATTCCATATGCCACTATCACTCCAGACCCTATAAGGCTTATGACCCAGAATACCCGTGGCAGTACGCTTTCATGCTTCTGACGTGAATAGAACCATTGGACTATGAAGCGGAGTGTGAATATGATCTGTCCTGCCGAGCCGAAGAGCAGGAGCCACAGGGGAACCTGGTCGTTGTGGAACATATTCCTGGCAAAGACGGATGCATCCTTCAGGAGGATCACAGTCGCTGCTATCGGGGTGAGGACCAGTATGACCTGAAGCAGCTTTCCCATCCGTTGCCATATTCCTTTGGCATTCAGGTTCCAAAGGTAAACGTAATAGGAGATGAACTGCCCCAGGATAATGGAAAAGTCATCACGGAGAACGCCATAGACGAACATCAGATAAGCCGCTATGACGCTAAGGCCCCAGTATGCTGCCGGTGATGTTACCTCTTTCTTCCTTTCCGAATCCAGCCACTGGAAAAGGGTCCTTCCTGCAAAGAAGAACTGGGCCGCGAATCCTATGGCATAGACTATCCAGTGAGGTACTCCGTGCATGTCAGATCAAAGGTTTTCTTCCCGGACTTTGAAATTCAGATAACGCGGTTTCATCCACCTGTAAGCGAAACAGTCAGCCAAGGGCCCCCATAACCTGTTCCACAGATGGTACTTGGACTCACCAGCCATCCTTGGAAAATGCCTCACGGGGACCTGCTTGTAAGAGCCTCCATCCTGAAGGAGTACCAGCGCCGGGAAAAACCTGTGCATTCCTTTGAACATGGGAATCCTGCGGGCAACTTCCAGGTGGAGTACCTTCAACGGACAACCGGTGTCAAGGGCACCGTCATGGGTCATCATCCTCCGGAAACCATTGGCAAACCTGGATTGGAACCTCTTGAAGGCGGTATCTTTCCTTGAAGCGCGGATTCCGGTGACCATGGAATATTCATCGATGTCCTCCAGAAGAAGGTTGAAATCTTCCGGGGTCGTCTGCAAGTCAGCATCAATATAACCTACGAGTGGAGAACAGGCATGGTCGAAACCGGCCTTGATGGCAGCGCTCAGCCCTGCATTCTTCTCAAAAGAGATGAAGAAAAAGTCCTTGTTCCTTGAACATGCATCCTTTATCTCAGCAAGACTGTTGTCCTTGGAACCATCGTCCACGAAAAGCACACACGCTTTCCGCAAACTTTCAGGGAGATACGCCGCCAGTGTTCTTTCCAGCCTGGAGATGTTGTCTTCTTCGTTGAAGACCGGAACTATGATAGTAAACTCGTAGTTTGCTGTATTGTTCATATTCTTTCAATAGCTTACAAAGATAATCATTTTTATTCCTATCTTTAAAGCATGTTCCTCACTTTGATAACAACTATCCTTGCCAGCGCATCAGTCAGCGTGTACAATCCAAGGATTCCCGTCATCCTGGACAGGGAGTACAATGTAGTATCAGAAATCGTAATCCCCGGCACGGGCTCGGGCACGACATCCGGTGAAGTTGAAGTCTCGCTCGAAGGCATTCCGCTGAAGGCGGTAAAAGACGTGAAGCTGGTCTATATCGGGACCATCTCCCCTATCTTGTCGAGGACGAAATCTAACGTGATGAGAGACCATTTCGCCGACTGGGGAAGTGGCCAGGGTGACTGGTACGGTCCCCGCTCAACTATCACGGACTTTAGCATGAAACCAAAGTCCCGGACCTTTACCCTGCCTTTCGAAAGGACCTTGGTAAAAGGTGACAACCATTTCTATGTCAGCCTGTCCATCTCGTCAAAGGACATAGACCTGACCGGCACTTTCTCGTGCAAAGTCAATTCGGTGGCATTGGACGGGGTCAAGGCCTCCATTAAAGAACAAGGTCCGTCTGATGGCAGGCGCTATGCTATAGCTCTAAGGAATCATGGCGACGATGGTGTGGACTCCTACAGGATTCCCGGCTTGGTCACATTGAAGAACGGTGACTTGATGGCCGTCTATGACATCAGATGGACAACATCTTTCGACCTGCAGGCCGACATCGACATAGGATTCCAGGTGAGCAGGGACGGTGGACGTTCATGGGGTAAAATGAAAGTCGCGATGGACATGGGAGAATATGGCGGCCTTCCCAAGGACCAGAACGGAACGGGGGATCCGTGCGTCCTCGTCGATGACAAGACCGGAGACATCTACATCTTCGCTATCTGGGCTCATGGCCTTGAAGGCTCCTACTCGATCTTCAACTCAAAGACTGGGCTTGATCCTTCTGATGTGGCGCAGATGGTGATGGTCAAGAGTACCGACGGTGGGCGAACCTGGTCCAAGCCTGTCAACCTGACTCCATCAGTCAAGGATCCTTCCTGGTCGACCATCTTCCAGGGGCCTGGCCGTGGAATAACCATGCAGGACGGAACGCTGGTCGTTCCCATCCAAATCTGGGACAAGGACAAGGTCCCTTCCGCTGGGATAATGTACAGCAAAGACAGGGGCGAGAACTGGACCGTATCCGAGACGGCGTCCGTGAATGTCTGTGAAGACCAGGTCGTTGAGATCGAGCCTGGTGTCTTGATGCTGAACATGAGGAACCATGGGGTCGCTGACAGGGACAGGAAAGTCTGCCTTAGCCGGGACCTTGGCAAGACATGGACTCCGCTTGCTGAAGATCCAGTCCTTGGTCCGGTCGAGTCGCTGGTGGAGCCTGTCTGCCAGGCAAGTTTGCTTAAGGCAGAAGATGTGCTTCTGTTTGCCAATCCTGCCACTGACAAAGCCAGGAACATGTTCACTTTGAAAGCCAGCCGTGATTCCGGGCGTACCTGGTCTTACTCCTTGCTTCTGGACGAAGAGTCAGGATGGGGATATTCATGCATGACCATGATCGATACTGACACGGTCGGGATCCTCTACGAAGGCAGCACATCCCAACTCGTCTTCCAGGCAGTCAAGCTTTCCGACCTCCTCTCCCGCTAAACTTCACCCAGGACAACCCTGTCATCCTGAGCAAGAAGATTCTCCAAGTCTCTTAACCATGTTCTGGTGAGCAAAACCGGCCCGAAACACTCACGGACGCCTCATGCGTGAAATTTAGCATCCCTGTGAGAGGGCATTTCGAGCCCTTGTGCGGCACAGTTGCTGGGAAGGATAGGCGAAATCGGCTGGCTTTCCCACGGAGTCTGCCTTGATGGGTGCTCTGGCGGACTTTGTGTGGGAAGGTGATTTTCATGTTGGGGATGCTGCCTGGTGTGGAGTCTATTGGGGGTTGAACCGCCGCTTCGCGGCCCCACCGGTTGCTTCGCTCCGGTCCCCCCTCTTAACGTGCCGAGGGTGGCAGTGGTTCACCCCCCAATAGGCTCCACACCCGCAGCTCATCACATCCCACCGACAGTAGCCAACCGCCGAGGGTGGCTGTTTACTCTCCACATCTACAGATCATGGCTGTTTCTATAGCTGACAATCTAGATACGGAAATGACCTGTGGCGCTTATATCTCTGATTATCATTTGATTATCAGAAAGAGGTTGTATCGAAATTAATGCAACCTCTTACTAGGAATAGACTTATAATCAACAAGACAGCCGTCACAGGTCCATCTGAAAAAATGGCCAAACCATCATGCTGGACAAATTTTCCCACTGAGTTCAAATATCTGCCCGCAAAGTTCCGCAAAGAACTGCAAAGTCACGTTTACGACAAATATCTGCCCGAACAGTTCCGCAACAAACTGCAAAGTCACGTTTACGACAAATATCTGCCCGAACAGTTCCACGCGCCGAACTGCAATGTCACGTTTTCGACAAATATCGACCCGAACAGTTCCGCAGCGAACTGCAAAGTCACGTTTTCGACAAATATCTGCCCGCAAAGTTCCGCAACGAACTGCAAAGTTACGTTTTCGACAAATATCTGCCCGAACAGTTCCACGCACCGAACTGCAAAGTCACGTTTACGACAAATATCGACCCGAACAGTTCTGCAGCGAACTGAAAAGTCACGTTTTCGACAAATATCGACCCGCACAGTTCTGCAACCGAACTGAAAAGTCACGTTTTCGCTTATAATCGTGACCGTACTGTTACACATGATACTGCGGGAAAGAAAAAGACAAATGTTGGTGAAAACCATGTTGGAATGTGGCGCGGCTGCTGAGGTAGTGAGGGACAGCGGATGAGGCAGTGAGGTGCACATCGGAGGAGGAAGGGAGGGGCATCGGTAGGAAGAAGGGAGGGGCATCGGTAGGAACAGGCTCCGGCCTTAGGCCGTACTCAGCCGCAGCGAGCCCTGAGATTTATCGAAGGGCGAAGCGAGAATGGACTCGGCCGGGGCCGGACGTCTGTTCCGTTTTATTAACCCTTCTACTGCCTCTACAACTGAGGCACCCAGGCTCGTTGCAACCGAGGTACCCAGCTCGTTGCAACTGAGGCACCAGGCTCGTTGGAACCGAGGCACCCAGGCTCGTTGGAACCGAGGCACCAGGCTCGTTGGAACTAAGGGGCCCAGCTCGTTGGAACTGAGGCACCAGGCTCGTTGGGAGTGAGGGACTCGGCGGTGTATTTCCGAAGGTAGGGAAAGGGGTGCTTTAGGCGACCACCTCTGAGAGGCGTTTCAAGGCTTTCAATATGCTAATTATTTGCCGGTTATGCAGCAGGGATAAAAGTAACCTAGAAGGGTTGTCAAAAAATATGTGGAAAAATTTGGAAGATGGTGGAAGAAAGTGGAAAAATATTCCTATCTTTGTAACCAAGCGTGAAAGGCGAAAAGGATATGATCACATTCATAGGCGAATATACTTCGAAGATAGACGACAAAGGGAGGGTTGTCTTCCCCGCGCCGTTCAAGTCTTTGATGCCCGCCGAAGGTGACATGAGGTTCGTAGTGAAGAAAGACATCTTCACTTCTTGCCTTGAAATGTACACCTTCGAAGAGTGGGAACGCCAGTCTGAAGAGGTCAAGTCAAAACTCAACATCTTTAATCGTGCTCACGCCGCTTTTTGGAGAGAGTACATGCGGAACCGCGCCATCGTCGAACCGGATTCGAAGCTCGGACGCATCTCGATCCCCAAGAAGCTTCTGGAGTCCATTGGTGTAACGAAAGAGGTAGTCTTCTCGGGCAACGATTACAAGATAGAGATC
>CADBMD010000149.1 GCA_902795735.1 uncultured Bacteroidia bacterium | reverse complement strand
TGATTCGTCGACACGGTCACCGAATCTCTCGATGGAAAGCCTGTGCCCGCCATAGATGCCCAGGTCGGCCATCACCTTGAAGTTGGGACTGTCTGAATGGAAATGGGCCATGAAGGGGACTTCTATGACATCGATGACAGCCTTGTTCGCGCCATCCTGGTTCGGAGTGATGCCGGTCTCCTTGTTCTCCTTGAACTTGTAGCCCTCATGGCTGTACCTGGCTCCGAACTTGAATCCGAAATTCGGGCTGCCGTCGAAAAGCTTCCCGTACTTCAGTATGAATATGCCGTAAGTACCAGGCAGGATGAGGTTTGTCTGAGTCTTGGAGGGATTGAACTGCATCCTGCTCAGCGAGGCTCCTCCTTCCACTCCTATGAGTGTGTAGTCATTGAGGCTGAAGACTTTGGCAATCTTTACCGTGTCAAGGTAAGCATCGCTGAACTTCAATGAGTCTTCTGGGTGCTGAGCCTTGAGGATTCCGGCCGGGAAGACCAGCAAAGATGCGGCCGCCAGCAAAAACATGGTTATGTCCTTTCTTACCATCATCTCTTCGTAAATTCCTGCATGTCCAGTTCCTGGGTGATCTCGCTTCTTTCCGGAATGTCGAAGGTGTCTGAATCGTTGGTCCTGAGGAACCTGACCATCTCCGGTTGTTTGTGAAGCAGCAGGTTGCCGGTGTCCACGATACCGTTCTTGTTGACATCTTCCGTTATCCTGAGGCAATACTTGCCTTTCTTCAGATACGGGAAAAGCAGTTCTTTGTCAGAATCTATTATGTAAGTCCTGAAGGTGTTCGCTTTCTTCTCATCCAGCATCTCGATGATGTAGCGTTCCTTTACCCCCGTGACATTCAGTGTGAATGAACTCAGGTTTTCGTCGGTCGGAAGGGAGAACTTAACCATGGTGCTGTCGTTCCAGTGTCCGGCAAGATCCCTGAACGTGCGTTGCGGTACTTTGAATACGTATTCATAACCCGGAAGATACTCAACCTTAGGGGTTATGACATACCGCCTCAGGTTGAGAGTATCCCTTTCTATGGTGAATTTTTCTTCCTGTTCGATCTGTTTGGGATTGATGGACTTGAGGGAAAGGCTGTCGAAGTGCCCGAAGAAGGGAGGTTCATCGAAAGACAGGCTGAGGCCGTCCACTTCGAATGTCATCTGGTCAGCTTTGAGGGTTATTGCGCATATTGTGTCCTTATGCTCGACTTTCTTTTTTGAGCCCTTGCCTTTAGGTTTAGCTTCGTCGACCAGCTTGAAATCTTCGGTAACCGGGGAAAGCACGCCCGTGGTGTCGGTCTTCCAGTAGTTGACGAACAGGTGGAGAGTGTCAGGCATCTTCCTGGAATCGTTTATCCAAAGAAGGAGACTGTCTTTCTGGATGTTGAATTCGGTGATTACCTTCGATGCCTGGAAACCCTTGAACCACAGGGAGTCTATCCTGGTTTCAGGAGCCATGAAGGTCACGTAGGCGGAGCGGTCTCCGGTGCGTTTCGCGGTCATGAGCATCTGTTTCGAAGGACGCTCCTTGAAGACATAGAGCGAGATCTCGGATTTCCTTCCAAGGCATGCCGTGGTGTCTTTCATGTCGAATTTCTGCAGCTCCGGGATGTCCTCTCCGACGACATTCACCGGGCGCATGAGCGTGTCCAGGAACGCTATCCTGTCCTCTGCGGGGTCATAGATATTGTTGCCGTTGGCATCGATCATCGCATAGGCCCTGTAGACAGTGTCCTTTATGTTCCGGAGCGAGAAGAACCCCCAATCGTCCGTCTTGACAGACGCAACAGGCCTGTCCAGGAAGACTGCGGAATCACGCTGGTCCTTGTAGAGCATCACGGTAGCGCCCTTTATCGGTTTCAGGTTGGTGCAGTCATAGACGGAGCCGGTGACGTACATCGAGTCGATCACGTCTCCAGTCGAGAACCAGGTCGTGAATCCGGGGAACATGTTGCTCTCATTGTTGTCGGCGACGGCCCCGGTAAGGTCCAGGGTATAGGTCATCTC
>CADBMD010000148.1 GCA_902795735.1 uncultured Bacteroidia bacterium | reverse complement strand
GTTGGGAAAGACATCCGAAGACGATGAGTTTTCCGACCTCTCCTGCTTTCTTCCGCTCTGCTGCCTGCAGTACTTCCTGGATAGACTCTTCCTTTGCATCACCGATGAAACCGCAGGTGTTCACCAGGAGGACATCTGCCGGACCTGCATGGTCTTCGGGAAGTATCTCGTACTTTCCGTATAGATGCGAGAGCAGATGTTCAGTGTCCACAGTGTTCTTGGAGCACCCCAATGTTATGACCTGCAGGGATTCCATCATCTATGATCTATTCGTTGGCCTTGTCTTCGGATTCAGGTTCGGCAGTTTCTTCTTCCTCTGCGTCTTCCTCGGTCACGAAGTCGAAACTGGCATTGTCCAGAAGGTCATTGTACCAGTCGACGACTTTCTTCATGTGAGAAACGTAAAAGCGGTCCCCGTCGTAGTCAGGGAGGGCTTTTTCAAACAGTGCCTTGAGTTCGGAAGGCTCTGATTTGGATGAAGGGGCATGAGATTCACCAAGGACTTCCTTCATTTTCAGGAGGACGTCCTGAAGCTTGGTTTCTCCGTCCGAAGTGTATATCGAAATGTCGGCGAGTGTCGTGATACGGTTCTTGGCGTCGACGACGGTCCTTGTCTTGTCTTCAAGGGATTCTACGATAGCGCCGCCACGAGCCTGGGCAAGGTAGAGGAAGAGTCCGTGCCTGCCCGAAATTGAAAGGATTTTTGATAGATCTGTTTTCATATTCAGTAAATATACTATTTTTTTGCAAGTGTTAAAAATTCAGTGAGTGGAAAACTTTGGAGACTTCCTTCTCCAAGTCTTTGATGTCGCCGTCGTTGCGTATGACGGCGTCGACCTTGGAAATGTCGAAATTCTGCAAAGCCATGCGTCTTATGACCTGGCCAGGGTCGGTTCCGTCCCTTGAGCAGGCTCTTTTCAGACGTGTCTGGAGCGAAGCATTGACAAGGATGACTTTGTCAACCTCCGCCATGAATTCTTCCTTGTCAAGGATTATTGCCGATTCGATGACACAGAATGGTTTTCGTCCGTAGAAAGTATCAGACTCCCCTACACCATCGAATCTGGATTCCAGCATTGTCTTCCATCGGATGAAATCTTTAAGGACGGCAGGATGGACTATGCCTTCAAGTGTCCTGAGCTTTTCGGGTGATGAAAAGACGATGGAAGAAAGCTTTTGCCTGTCGAAAGAACCGTCCGGGAGGCGCAGGCCGCATCCGAATGCCTCCTCGACCGAATCCAGGAGGGAATCGTCGGATACATAAAGGCGCTTGGCAGCGGAATCTGTGTCATAGACCGGGATCCCACGGTCTGTAAGGATGCAGCACACAGTTGATTTGCCGCTTCCGATACCTCCAGTCAATGCGATGGTAATCATTGCTTTCCCTCCTCAATGCATTCGAAGACTTCGGGATCGATTGAGTACTCGATCACTCCTTCAGGAATCTTCGTGGAGTGAGCTACGCATTTCCCTCCGATGGAATTCTCGAAATCGTGGTAGTCAATGAAGAAGTGGACCTTGTCGCTAGGGTCAACGGACAGGGGGAATGTGCATTTGTAAACGACTTCAGCAGTCGATGGATAGACTGCAAGCCTCGTTCCGGCCGGAACATTCTTGGGCAGGACAGGAACTTCGGTGCGTATCTCTACATACCTGGAAACATCCAGCGAGTAGCTCACTTCGGTGTCCGACATCCTCACTCCCTGGATGGGGTCCAGCTTGACGGTTCCATGAGCGCTTGACTTGAGATTGTCAAGGCTGATGCTCAAGGTGAAGACCCTGTCGATGTTCTCAAGGTGGAAGGGCTCGCCATAGATGGTCACGGAATCGGGCTGGAGCCTGATCGGAGCCATGGCCATGTACTGAGGCTTGAAGGAAACCACCGTCACGGCCTGGACGGGCACTTTCTTGTTGTTCTCGAAAGGAAACCTGAACTGGATCGTTTCCGACAGGAAGGACTCCAGCCTGACTCCTTCGCCGAAAATCTCGGAGACGTAGTTGCCAAGTTCAGCCGAGGTGATGTAGAATATCTCCCCGTCCTTCTGATGCATGTCCTTGGAATCGAACCTGATGCGGACGGCGGATTTCTTGGCCTTGTGCTTGTTCCTGAGAAGGGAGAAGCCGGAGGTCCTGCATCTGGCTGCGATGGTGCTGGAATTAGATGAGATGTTCGAATGCCCGTCGATGTTGCATTCAGCGATGACGGGGACGGACATGGAATCCGAATAGTCCAGCGAGAGGTTGTGGATCAGCCATATGCCGAAAGCCAGCAAGAGAGACATGAGGAATACACCCATGTCTCTCCCCCTGATTTTCAGACTTCCGGGAAGATTCTTCAACATCAGGCTTTCGGCGCGTCTTCAGTAAAGTCCCTCACGATGGAGTTCTTGTCCACCCTGAGCTTGACATCGCCATCGACCTTGATAAGGACGGTCTTGTCCTTGATTTCGTCCACGGTGCCATAGATGCCGCCGGCGGTGACGACTTTCGATCCTCTCTGGAGTTCGTTGCGGAATTTCTCCAATTCTTTCTGCTGCTTGCGCTGCGGTCTGATCATGAAAGCCCACATGATGACGAAAAGGAGAATCATCATGATCCAGAACATGCCTCCGCCACCGGCGGGGGCAGGAGCGGCACCTGATTGTGCCTGCAGCAGTGTGATTGCAAGAATGTTCATCTCAAAATATGGTTAAATGTTGTACAAATCTAATCAAAATTCCCGGTCTTTACAATCTCCCCTTCCTCTGCAAGCTTCTTTATCAGGCGATCCAGGATTCCGTTGACGAACGAACGGCTTTTCGGCGTGCTGTAGTACTTGGAGATTTCCACATATTCATTGATAGTGACCCTTACCGGCATGTCCGGGAAGGCCTTGGCTTCCGCCAGTCCCATGATGATCAGGACGGTGTCCGTGGTGAACAGCCTGTCCTGGGTCCATTGGTCCGTGCTCGCTGCGACCATCGGGAAGAACTTGTCGTAGCATGAATATGCGGTGGTGAGGAGCTTGGTGACGAATGTCTTGTCGCTTTCAGAGGGCTTGGGAGTAAGCATGTCGCTGCGATAGAGCGGAGGGAATTCCCAGGGCATTCCCTTTGCGAATCTTTTCTTCATCGTGTCGCAGCACACTGAAAGTGAATATGCCAGGTCGTCATTCCACCAGATGGAAATGTCCTCGAGGATCTCTTCCAGTTCCTTTGAGTCGATGAATTCTTCTTCGAACATCCTGGTGAACAATTGTGCGTCCTCCTTCAGGGACCTTCCGGGGGAAGCCATGTAGTCCAGGAACCATTCCTTGCCGGACATGGAATCGTAAGTTGTCCTGATGAACGCATCGTACTGTTCCCAGGACAGTTTGCGCCGGGAAAGGATCTTGTTGAAATCGGGATCGTTTTCTATCAGCGGGGCGATTCCATTCTGGACAAACTTCAGGTTCGGGTTCTTTTCTTCTTCCGTTGGGTTGAATTTCCTGCGTGCGTTTTCTATTCTCTGGGAAGCCTCCCTGGTTATGTATGGTATGATGTCCAACATGAAGAGATACAGTGATCTGGCAGCCTCGCATGAGGTTTCAAGCTGGGACTGGGCTTCTGCAAGGGTCATCGTGGGGTCCTCGGCGTAGCTGTAAAGAACTTTGAAGGCCTTTATGCGCAAGATTCTTCTATTTAGCATGTCAAAGCTATTTTTTATGCAAATATAATACACTATTTCAGAATTTTACTAAATTTGTATGCTATAAATATTCAGCGCAAGATGTACAAAGATGATTTTGAGCGGCCGAATTACGCTGACCGCAATTCCGACGATGTCTGGTCCAAGCCAGTCCGCGCCGGAAAGAGGACTTATTTCTTCGACGTCAAGACTACCAAGGGCAACAACGATTATTACCTGACCATTACCGAAAGCAAGCGCAGGCAGGAGGCCGATGGTAGTTTCTCTTTCGACAAGCACAAGATATTTCTCTACAAGGAGGATTTCGACAAGTTCAGCGAAGGGCTCCAGGAAGTAATTTCCTACATGAGGGAGAATCTCCTGAAAGATGTTCCCGAGCATAATGCGCCGGAGCGGCAAGCATCTGCTTCCGACGATGCCTTTTCTGATGTCAGTTTTGAAGAACTCTAATATTTATTTCTAACACATATTTAAACACAATTCAATGAACGAAGACATTTCAAGACGCTCTTTCCTCAAGAAGGGAACAGCAATGGCTGCCGGACTGGCAGTTGCCCCCGGTATCATCATGGCAGGCAACACACCTAAAGACAACAAGAAGAAAAAGAAAGTCGCCCCCATCGACAAGCTCAACATCCTTGGTGTCGGTATTGGTGGCCGTGGTGCCGCTGACCTTAGGGAAATGGAGACCGAGAATTTCATCGGACTCTGCGATGTCGACTGGAAATATGCCGACCCGGTGTTCCAGAGATATCCCCAGGCCAAGAAGTACAATGACTACCGCGTGATGTTCGACGAACTGCTTGACAAGGCAGATGCAGTCATGATCGCTACCGCCGACCATACCCACGCCATCATCGCTGCCCAGGCAATCGCTGCCGGAAAGCATGTCTATTGCGAGAAGCCGCTCACCCTTACCGTTTACGAGGCAAGGCTCCTTACCAAGCTTGCTGCGAAACATAAGGTGGCCACCCAGATGGGTAACCAGGGTGCTTCAGGTGCCGGTACACGCCAGGCTCTCGAGTGGCTCTGGAACGGCGAGATCGGC
>CADBMD010000147.1 GCA_902795735.1 uncultured Bacteroidia bacterium | reverse complement strand
GCCTCGGAGGCTCGGGCTCAGAAGAAGCCTCTCGACCACGATGTTTACGATTCGTGGCAGAGCGTCTCGGGAGTAAAGAGAAGCGACGACGGAAAGGTCCTGGTCTGGAATGTCAACCCGCAGGAGGGAGATGGGACGCTGTACATCAGATCCTTCGCTTCGCTCAGGAAATCAGGGGCGAACCAGGCGGCTATCGCCATCCCGCGCGGCTACCAGCCGACCATCGACCCGGACGGGAAGTGGGTTGTGTGCAGGATAAAGCCTGAATTCGCCAAGACAAGGCAGGAGAGGATTGCCAAGAAAAAGAAAGATGACCAAACTAAAGATACGCTTGCGGTAATAGATCTTAGCACAATGTATGTTAAGAAATTCGCAAATGTAGATTCATATTCATCAGGCGCCTTTGGAATGCCATTCTTTGCGTACAAGTCTTCATGGAAGGAAGCGAAGAAAAGCAAGTCCGGGCTGATTATCTTGACTCCGGGCACTTGGCATGCTGACACCTTGAAGAATGTCGATCAATATGTGTTCAGCAACGGCGGTTCCCTGTTGGCCTTGACCAGCAAGAAGGACAAGAAGGATTCATTGTCGGCAACCTCCGTCATGCTGGCCAGCTATAAAGATGCCGGAATGGTTATTGACACCATCGCAAAGGGGGCAGAGGAATATTTCCGCCCCGTCTTCGATGATGCAGAACAGCAATTGGCTTTCACTGCCACCACCGACACCAACAAGACCGGAAGCAAAAGGTGCGGGATGTACCTGGCACAGATTCTTCGCTCAGCTCAGGGCGACAACTGGAGCGTCAGGGAACTTATCCCTCAGGGGACCAAAGTCGCCGGCACCGACGACTGGACACTCACGGAAAACAGCAGCATATTCTTTACTCCTGACGGACAAAGGATTATAACCGGAATTGCTCCTTTGAGGCCACCCAAGGACACTTCCATTGTGGACTTCGAGACGGCGCAGCTGGACATCTGGAATTGGGATGCGCCTTACACTCCTCCTCAGCAGAAGAAGAGGTTGGATGGGGCGGTGAAGAAGACCTACACTGCGGTGATAAATCTTCCGGCCGCGACTATCATCCCGCTGACAACTTCCTTCTTCGACAGCATACGTCTTCTTGGCGGAGGGCATTCCGAATGGGCCCTCTCACGGGATAATTCCCCTTACGTTCGGTCTTCGGTCTGGGAAGACGGCAGCTATTCGGACGTAGCCCTGGTTAACCTTCGCGACGGTAGCCGACGTCAAATCGCAACAAAGTTGAATTCAAGTCGTTTCGATGTCTCACCTGAAGGAAAGTATCTGGTCTGGTTCAGCAACGAAGATCAGAACTGGTACACCTATGAAATTTCAACCGGAGCCACTATCAACCTTACCGGAAAGACTGGAGTCGCCTTCCATGATGAAGAGGACGACCACCCGACTCTGTATCCAGGTCCTTATGAGGGAATGCCAAAGTGGATCGAGGGCGACCAGGCGATCCTAATCATTGACCGCTATGATGTCTGGAAATTCAGCCCGGACGGTTCCAAGGCAGAGAACCTTACCGGAGGAATTGGACGTCAGACCCATAACCGCTTCAGGACCATGGATCTCCGCCAGGACAAGCGTACTGACAACGAACGCCGCAGCGGAGTTGTCAATCCATTCAAGGCAAAAGATGAACTGTACCTGAGCCTCATCAATGAGGACGACAAAAAGAACGGTTATGGCAGGCTCAACCTTGCCAAGCCTTCAAAGACTCTGATATATTTCACTGACACTGTCACATTCCAGAGTCCTCTGATGGGGCCCGACGGGAGCATAACCTATCTGAAGGGCAATTTCCGCCATCCGTTCGACCTCTATAAGACCGACAACTTCTTCGCTTCCAGTGAAAAACTGTCGGCAATCAATCCTCAGATGGCGGACTACCGCTGGGGCACTGCCAACCTCTTTGAATGGAAGGCCTATGACGGCACACCACTGAAAGGTCTCGTATTCATCCCCGATGGCATCAAACCTGGAGAGAAGCTGCCAGTCATGATTTATTTCTATGAGAAATATTCCGACCAGCTCTACAATTTCTGGCAACCGGCTCCGTCTCGCTCAACGGTTAACTTGAGTTTCTATACTTCAAGGGGTTACATTGTATTCGTCCCTGACGTCGTCTACAAGGACGGGCATCCCGGAGAGAGTGCCTACAACTGCATCTGTTCCGGAGCCGAGGCCCTTTGTGCGAAATATTCATTCGCTGACAAGAGCAAGATGGCGATCCAGGGTCAGAGCTGGGGCGGCTACCAGACTGCATGGCTTGTGACTCGTACGAATATGTTTGCAGCTGCAGGCGCGGGAGCCCCTGTCAGCAACATGACTTCGGCGTATGGCGGAATACGTTGGGAATCAGGAATGACTCGTGCCGGACAGTACGAACATGGGCAGAGCCGTATCGGCAAGACTTTATGGGATGAAGGCGGCCTCGACCTCTACATAGAGAACTCCCCGATCTTCCATGCCGACAAGGTCCAGACTCCCCTCCTCATAATGCACAACGACAACGACGGAGCCGTTCCATGGTATCAGGGCATTGAATATTTCTCCGACCTTCGCCGCCTCGGAAAGCCTTGCTGGTTACTGGAATATAACAACGAGGCCCATAACCTGCTGGAAAGGCGTAACTGCAAGGACCTTTCAAAGAGGCTGTCGCAGTTCTTCGATCACTACCTCAAGGGCGAGCCGATGCCAGCCTGGATGAAGACCGGTGTTCCTACCGACCGCAAGGGCGAATACTTTGGCTTTGAATACTAAACAGCTCCCCGCCCCAGCACAGAACGCAAAGGTTTGCACCACTGCCACCCTCGGTCGGTTGGGAATTGGCTGTGAACTATGATGTGCTGCGGGCGTGGAGTCTATAGGGGTTTGCACCACTGCTTCCCTCGGTCGGTTGGGAATTGGCTGTGAACTATGATGTGCTGCGGGCGTGGAGTCTATAGGGGTTTGCGCCACTGCCACCCTCGGCACGTTAAGAGGGGGGACCGGAGCGGAACGAAGTGAAGCGAACGGTGGGGCCGCAAAGCGGCGGTGCAAACCCCTATAGACTCCACACCATGCAACATCCCCAATTAAAAATCCCAGCCGGCACAAACCATTTGCATCAGGCGCTACGCCGTCTGCAGCAAGGCACGGCAAAGAGTCTCAGCCCCAGACCGCGCAAGGAAGAGATAACTAGAATCGCAGATCTTCTTGAAAGCAACAGAGACATCGCCAGCATTGTGAGCCATCTTCCGGAAATCCATTTCTATCCTGAACTGCAAGTCCGCAATGGAGTCCAAATCAGGAATGATATCATGGAATTTATTGATATATCTCTTCACGATACGAGCCGGAGCCTCCCTGATTCCCTTATTGTCGGAGACTTTGGGCAATAACCACTCAATTTCACCCCTTCCGATTTCATGTCCTTCATTATCAGTGATTACAACACTTCTGTTTAGAAGTGAAACAATTGTGTTAACCCCGGAATTTACCATAATATTGATAATATCCCCGGATTTCGGACGTTCATCAATCTCAATGGAACACTTAGACAGCAGGCACATTTCATAGCCTTCTTCCGACATCGTCCGGTAAGCAGCATTGATCATGTAGCCACAAATAGAAGAGACAGTTGCCATACCATCTTTGGCAACAGCCCCGGGGGTAATGTTAAATTCGTAGGTTCTCATGACTTCAATCTCCTTTAAATTTTCTTGCACAACAAAAATAGGAAAGCATCGAGATGTGACGAAAAAAGCGTGTCACACACATAAATATTTGTGATAAAAGCCTTGTTTGGCGGGAAAATTTGCCTATTTTTGGGATAAAATTAAGGATATTTAAGATTTCATCCCTAATAAATATGTGACGTAGTCAATTGAACAGGGATTAATATTTTGGCACATGAACACTCCTTTACGAGTCTCTAAAGGCTACCAGAACCAAGTAAAATATGCCGTAATCCTCCCGGCATTTTTCTTCGTATTCATATTCATTTACCAACCCTTTTCCTTCAAAGAATGGTATGACATCGGCGGCAAGTCATGGACTTTCCACCTTCTCATGATGACCTTGATCGTCGCCGGGGTCGTCGCCCTTACAAGACTCATATTCAGCTTCTTGTACAAGTATGTCCCATTCAAATGGTGGCATTATGTACTATGGTGCGCCGGAGAGGTGCTGAGCATGTCATTTTTCCTTGCCCTGTACACATCATTATTCTATCTGAAAAGAGGTGGGATGCCATATTTCAATGCCCTCTCCTACTGCTTCGAGGTTTCTTTCATGACCCTGGTCTACCCGTATCTGATTTCCATCCTGATGCGTGTGATCCAGAACAAGTCTTCCGACCTGGCGGATTCCGGTAAAGAGCCTGAAGAAGGATTGGTCAAATTCTATGATGAACACAAGCGCCTCAAGCTGACCATAGACCCTTCCGCCATCCTTTTTGTCAGTGCTGATGGCAATTACATAAAAATCAATTATTTGGAGAAAGACCAAGTGCGCTCTTACCAATTGCGCAATTCCATGAAAAGCTTTGAAGCCGATGCCAAGAAGCACGGCCTCATCCGGTGCCACAGGTCATTCTACGTCAATCCCCGCCATGTCAAGGTCCTGAGCCGTGGCAAGGAGGGGATGATCTACACAGAATTTATCCGTGAAGGGATAGAAAAAATACCTGTCAGCAAGCAGTACTATGACCAACTTGCTGACATGCTATAAATTCCGGACAGGGCCTATCACTTGGCTTTTGAGACCGACGCTCCCCTGCTGATTGAACGGATATTCAGTTTCATGCTCTCGTTATCTGCGTATCGGAGGCTTGATGCACCGCTGGCGTCTACCTGAAGGGCTTTCTGTGCATTGACTTCGCAATAGGAAGCCCCGGAAATCCTAGCTTTGACATCGTTAATTGCCGCATCAAAAACTTCGACCTTCGAACCACCGGAAACCTCCATGGTCAGATTATCAGCATTTCCTTTAAAGGAAAAGACACATGCGCCGGTCGCCTCAAGGTCAATATTGGTAAAAGATCCTGAATGATTAGCTTTTGATGCTCCACTGATTTCCTGAATCAGTTTTGCAGCCGAGATATCGAACTTCCCTTTTGAAGCTCCACCCATCTCGATCTCTGCTGTGTCGAAAACACCAGCAAGCTCTGCAGAAGAAGCTCCACCCATCTCCAAATCAAGCTTTTTGGCATTGACTGTCATACCCTTAAGCTTTCCTGCGCCGGACAATTCTAGTGAAAACTCCTTGTCTCCGAGGTCATATGTGTCATTGCAAGTGACGCTCGCTGCTCCGGACACTTCAAGTTCACGAAGTTCAGGCATGGAGACCGTCGCAGTCACATTCATATTCCTGAGTTTTCTCTGGATTACCGCTGGGATGTTGCGCATTCCTATCCGGAGTTCATTTCCATCCATCCTCACATCAAGGTATGAATCGAGATCGCCTGGAAGGTTAATGCTCACCTTCCACGTGTCGGACTTGCTTAGTTTTACTTCGACCATGCTGCTGACAGACAACTCCGTGAAATTCTTGAAATCAAAGTTACGAGTGACGTAGGCAGGATTCGCCTGATCTTCTGCCCAAAGGCTGCAAACGCAAGCCAGCAGGATTGAAATTGAAATAAATAACTTTTTCATATTTAATAAATTTAATAGTATTATCTAAATAATTACTTTGCATTAGAGATTCTTTTCATGCCATCAAGGATGTCGCTGTAATATTCCTTAAGGATGGCGGCTCTTGCCTCTGAAGGCAACTCGCTCGGCAGCTGGTCGACAAGAGGAATCGCCTCGGTAGAAATAGCTTCAAGGGTTCCTTCCAATTCTGATTCCGGATTATGACTGAGTATGGAATCATACAGGCTGGCAACCTTCTCATAATAGGCGTTGCAGATTTCAACCTGATCATCACCTACTCCTGCGAACCAGTCACTCTGTCCAGCAACTCTGTGATTTATGAATATGACTGCGGCAATGGCGGCTGCAATTCCGCCGGCCAAGCTGATGACACGCAGCCTTATTCCTCTTCCTTGCCGCCAGGCAGATGGCCGGATGAGACGCCCGCCAACAGCATCGCTCTCTAGATCTCTTCCAGAGGTTACAGGCTGCTGGGAACGAGCAGGAAGATAGCCGATCTTTTGGTCGAGCAGCGCCTCAAATCGCTCCATATTGCCAGATGGTACTTCCTTATCATCAAGAAGTTCTTGGTTTTGCCTGATGTATTCCTTTAAGTTGTCCATAGATAATATTCCTCATTTACTTGTCATTATGAGACAGTTTCTCGGCAAGCACTTTCCTTGCTCTTGAATACTGAGTCCTCAGTGTTCCCTGTCTTTCTCCTGTAATCGAACTTATTTCTTCGTAGTCCAAACCCTCAAAAAGGATCAAAGTAAGTATCAATCTATACGGTGCACTTAAACTATCAACTGCTTCCTTGATCTTCTGGACACCGTATTCTTCCCATCCGTGGTTGTCTTCCAGATCATCATATGCCAGCTGACTTGCTGCTCCTTCAGTTGCATATTCAGCAAGGAACAGTTTATCTCGCCGTTGTTTTCGCAGATAATCAATAGACGCCCTGACACAAGTCCTTCTAAGCCATGCTTCGGCAACGATTTCCTGGTCTTTCTCAGATTGAATATTGTCGAAATGCATGATGTATTTC
>CADBMD010000146.1 GCA_902795735.1 uncultured Bacteroidia bacterium | reverse complement strand
GGAACTGTACGGGTCGATATTTGTCGGAAACGTGACTTTGTAGTTCGGCGCGGAACTGTACGGGTCGATATTTGTCGGAAACGTGACTTTGTAGTTCGGTGCGGAACTGTACGGGCAGATAGTCGGCGAAAACGTGACTTTGTAGTTCGGCGCGGAACTGTACGGGCAGATATTCGGTGAAAACGTGACTTTGTAGTTCAGCGTGGAACTGTGCGGGCAGATATTCGGCGAAAACGTGACTTTGTAGTTCGGTGCGTGGAACTTTAATGGCGCTATTTTCGTCCATCCACAGGGAATTGTCAAACGGGTGATATACTATGCCCTCCAGATGTATTCCAACTGCCTGCTCCCTTATGTGGTTCCCACTGAAGAGCATGTCGGCACTCTTACTCATGGCGACAAATCTACAGGAATCCTCGATGTCGTCCTTACCTCTGACGAGGAAGGGAAAAAGTTCGTTTATGCCATAGCCAATAAAGATCCGGAGAACTCGCAGTCACTTTCACTCGACTTCAAAGGCCTTGGGAAGAAAGTTCCCAAGAAAGTCCAGGCCCGGATTCTGTCCGGCAAATCCGCTGATGACTACAATGACATCGGCAGTGAGGACAGGGTCAAGCCTTATGACACGAACCTCGCAGTCAAGGATGGAACAGTGACCATCCCCGCCCACTCAGTGACCTTCATCACCATAGAGTAGTAAGCGGCCAAGAATACTGCCCGTGTCGTCCTGGATTATTGTTCCAACGCTGATACCCTGACAGGGATCGTGATCCAGTCGGTGACGATTTCCCCGAAGCCATATTTGACCTTCAGCTTGACAAAAAGATTGTAGTCGTCGAATTTGATAGTGTCCCTGTATCTCATCATCAGATAGCCGTGGTCGTTTGCAGGAAGGCTCACGCTTGCCCCAGAGACAGGATCCTTGACAGAAGTCTCTCCCTTTTTAGTCATCATCACTATGATTGAATCGGGGATCTGGCTACGTGTGCCATTAGCGTCGTATTCGACTTGATCCAGTAGAATCTCAAAGGGTCCATAATAATCCCAATAATTAGGATACGTAGTAAAAGCCCTGTTTCTCCAATCAATGACAGAAATCAAGTCTTCAGCCTTTATGTAGGAGCCTTTTTCTCCGAAATCCACGCTTCCGATAAAAGCGTCTGCACTCTTGGTAACTGTAAAAATCGGCCTTATCAACCTGGCGACGAAATGGTCCCTGCCATCGAAATGGACCACGATTGACCGGCCTGCCTTCGTGATGAGTTCAGCGCCGAAATAAAGAATCATCTCTCCGGTGTTCAGGAGTTTGTCGGCAATCGTACCGCCTTTGTTCCATTTGAAAATGTGTTTCTCAATACGACTATGATATGATGTTACCGAAGGCTCATTATGGATTTCCCCCACAAGTTCCGTGGCACCATCGCAGGTGGCGTAAAGGGTTTCGCCATCGGAACTTACAGAGAACCTGACGGAATACTCTCCGATTCTCGTGATATTCCTCATGTCCCGGCAGAAATGGAACCGGATATCTTCGTAGTCAACCCCGCTGAATCTGATAATACTATTTTCATTGGTTATGAAAGGAAAATTGAGATTCTTTTCGAACTGGCACATGTTAGAATCAGTACTGCCAAGGTCCGGAACACTCGGATTGAATAATGTTTCCTGAAAATCGCTTGTCCAATAATTAGGAATATAGTCGCTCGGCGTCAGGTTGACTACTTTGGCAACATCTGCAATCAAAGCGGTCAAGACCACAGCATCACTGACCAGGGCCGGGTTTTTGGAACAGACGAACCTGACTGCTATCGAGACATTCCTCCCGGAATATTCCCAAAGTTCATCCCCGGACAGTTCCCATCTTATGACATGATTGGACCCCAACATGTAGTCCTGGACAACGCCTGTTCCCGACATGACCTGGATCATGTCATAGAGTGCATGGAATTCATCTGCAGACCGACCGGCCTGTTTATACATTGTGTTCATGTCGCTGACGACCGTCATCAGGCAGTCGCCGTCTTCATTATACCTGAATATGTTTTCTCCGCTAGGAGATGCATTCCTCCTGGGAATCATTGTCAATGTCCCTGCAGGAGCTGAGACTTTGACAGAAGCTGACGCCGTCTTGCCGCCGTCGTTGGTCGTGACCGTGATGGTAGCCGTTCCGGCGGAATTCGCAGTCACCACACCTTCAGAAGAAACGGTTGCTACTGCAGTGTTGCTTGATGACCATGAAACGCCCGTGTTGGTTGCGTTGGAAGGGCTTAACGTAGCCTTCATGGCAGCGGATTCTCCGACAGTAAGCGAAAGGGAAGAAGGCTCGAGCGACACCCCGGTGACTGAAATGATAGAACGCGCGACGGTTACCTTGCAGGTCGCGGTCATTCCTCCTTCCTTTGTCTTTGCCGTGATTGTAACCGTCCCGACCATCTTTGCAGTCACCACCCCGGAGAGGACAGTCGCGATTTCCGAGTTGCTTGACGACCAGGTGACTTCACGGTTCAACGCGGTCTCAGGCAGCACCTTGGCCTTGAGCACATAAGTTTTTCCAACAGCGAGGAACAAGGACTGATCCGAAAGCTCGATGCCGGTAACCTTGGTAATGTCCTCTTCTTCTTTTTTCTCAACTGTCACTTCACAGGAAGCTGTCTTGCCACCATCCGTAGTCTTGCATGTGATGATGGCTGTCCCGGCGGACAAAGCCGTGACCTCTCCGGTGGAGCTGTCAACCGACGCCACGGAAGGGTCGCTCGAGAACCAGCTTACACTCCGGTCGGTTGCATCTGAAGGACTGACGGAAGCTGTAAGCGTAGCGGTCTCACCTTCTTTAAGAGTCAGAGTCTGAGAGTCCAAAGACACGTCTGAGACTCTCACAACAGCAGCCTCCACTGTCACGGTACATGAAGCGGTCACAGAGCCATCGGCAGTAGTGCATGATATCGATGCCGTTCCAGGAGCGACGGCCGTGACTTCTCCGGTCGAACTGTCAACCGAAGCCACTGAAGGATCGCTCGATGACCAGCTGATTTCCTTGTCCGTGGCGTTCTCTGGAAGGATCTCAGCCTTCAGGACATGGGTTCCTCCCGCAACCAAGGATAAAGTAGATTCAGAAAGGTTCAATCCCGTCACGGGAACGACCTTCTTGTTTACTGTCAATTGACATGTCGCAGAATGGCCCATGTCCTCGCTGGTCACGGTTATGACAGCTGTACCTTCGGCCACAGCCGTGACGATTCCTCCTGAAACTGTGGCCACTCCCGGATTGCTGCTTGACCATCTGACATCCTTGTCCGCAGCATCGGAAGGCTGGACATCTGCAGTCAACGTAAGTTCTTCGCCTTCGGTCAATTCTGCCGAAGTAATGTTTAAGGACACTCCGCTGACATGGATTACGTCCACCGTGACAGAGCAAGGCAAGCTGGTCACGCCGCCGGCAGAAGCCGTTATCTGGGCTTTCCCGTTCTTGTGTGCCCAGACGATTCCGTCGGAAACGCTTGCGACTGAAGGATCGCTGCTGACCCATTTTATGTAGTCATAATCTGCATTGGCTGGCTCCAGGATCGCCACCAGGGTGGAGGATTCACCGATTCTCATAGTCAGAGAACTCTCGCTCAGGCGTATGGACGTCACGCCGATGCTTTTGGTGCAGCCAAAGAAGAAGGCAGACAGCACGAGCAGCCACAGGACTCTACTCTTTACGGTAAGATATTTAGACATGTCTGATGCTATAAACTATGAACTTGTTTCCTTGGGATTTGTTCCTGAAGCGGAAGGGAGCAAGGCGGGTAACCGACCGCCCTTCAGCAACTTCTATATTCTTGAAAATCTTGCGTTCAAGGACCTTGCCATTGCCGTTCAGCAGCTCCACTGTCAGGTTGACCTTGCAAGCCCCGTCAAGATTGAATATGACCGGACGGATTTCGTCTCCAGGACCGTAAGCCACGTCAACATCATCGCTTCCGGCCCAGATCCTGTTGAATATCATCTTGTTGGCATGGTAGGCTAGTTTCGGAACCCGGAAAGGATCCACCAGTGGTTTCTGGTAGGTGAACATGTTGGGGCCGGATTCGAGGGAACACCATGAGAATCCGCTGACACCGAGGAGTGTCTGGATCTTCATCGATTCCCATGCGGAGAAAGCCTGGTAGGCCTGGCTGGCCCTCCATTCACCGGTGTCGAGCAGCCTTCCGATGCTGGCTGCTTCATATTCGTGTTCGTAGGAGAAGACTTCGTACCAAGGTTCCTTGACGGCCAGTTCCCAGTTCGGCTGTCCGATGGACTCTTCGTGTTCGAAGTTGAAATAGCAAAGGTCCTTGGCCTCGAGGCAAAGCTTGGCAAAAGGCCGGGGAATCTTTCTCAGTTCGCTCCAGTTGTTGTTGTATCCTGAATATGAATCCTGGCTTCCCCTTGTCATCATCCGGTGCATGAGCCATGGATTCGGGGCATGCTTCTTTCCCTTGGAGTCGATTGTCCCGTCATAGTTGGCATAATGTGAATTCTGCCAGAAGGAGATCGGGGATATGAGCCGGCTGGAATCCGTCGTTGCGATGGCTTTTATCAAAGTCGTGAAAGAATCCTCAGTATCATTGAAATCATGAGCCTTGAACCTGCTGGGGTGGTTCCCTCCCTCCCACATGGCGATGGAAGGGTGGTTATAGACCTGCCGCATGTAGAGGGGATAGTTGACCATGTCTATGTTCCAGACTTCCCCCTCGCGGATCCACGCTGAAGTCTGCCAGATCAGGAAGAGCCCGAGCTGGTCGGCATATTCAGCAAGCCTGGCGTCGTTGAGTCCCTCTGCCACGTCGCTCTCCGAATGGACATGGATGCGCAGCAGGTTCCCCAGGTCCTTCGCCATCATCAGGTCGGACATGACCATCTCGTCAGTGGCGCAGCGGATGGTTACCGGGATGTTCTCGACAGGGAGGTGGAATCCGAATATCTGGGCACCGTTGAGCATTTCCGGGCGATGGTTGACGTAAAGGACACCCTCCTTCTGTTCAATCAGCCTGATGCCGGTGGTTGTGACAAAGTCATCGACGGCCTTCCCCTCTTCATCCTTAAGGATCACCTCGACCTTGTAGAGCCTTGGCTCATAAGGAGACCAGAGAGAAGGATCATCGACGGGGGAATCGAATTCGAACACATTGTCATTCATCGGCCTGAGGTCGACTTCCCGGGACACGGAAGCGGCCAGGGGACCATCCTCGGGGAACCAGGGGTAATAATTGACAGTCAGTGAACCTTTCTTGAAATCGTGGCTTTCATTGCGGATGGTTATCTTGTGATGCTGGACCGCTTTCCCGGATTCCAGGGATCTGGTGTGTACGAGTGTTTCGGTAATATGGTTCCGAGTGTCCGTCAGCACCAGTGACGTCCGTCCGAGGTACCACCCGAAATTGTGGTCGGAAGGGGAGTGGAACATGGCACGATGGCCGAAATATGGTTTGACGCGTACCGCGATGGTGTTCTCCTCTCCTTTACGGAGGTACTCTCCTACATCCAGCTTCCAAGGAATACGGCCTTTGAGCACGGCGACCGGTTCACCGTTGATCCAGACTTCTCCCGCCGGATCAAGGGCCTCGAGTTCCAGGGAGGCATATTCATAATCCCTGACATGGACCTTCGTCCTGAGGTAGTAACTCTCACCGGCAGCTTTTTCCCCGCCAAGGGGAGAGGGGAGGAATACTTTTCCCCAGAGGGAGTCGTCATATTCATTTGAATACCAGCCTTCCATGGAGGGAACGGCTTCGAAATCCTCGTCAAACACTAGACGGCTCCAGTATGGGCGAGTCGGCATCTCCTCGTGGCGGTCGAAAGCGTACAGGGACAGGTGCTCGACGGAGGCACGGCCGGCAGGAGCGCCGACAGAGAAGGAAGTGATTGCCCTGTCATCCTTGAGGCTGAGCACCTTCAATGTCTTTTCTGAAGAAGAAAGGAATATCCTCCTGTTGGGGAGGTCGCCATAGATTTCGAAATATTCAAGGGGACCGACTTCAATGTCGACAGGGTCAGCTCCTTCGCGGTCAAGCACGACGTGGAGCCCTTCAGGCACTTCAGAGAGTGAAACCTTCAGGCGGAAACGCCATGTGATGGGTTCGATGCTTGGTGATGCGCTCTTTCCGTCCAGCACAAGACGGCCGTCCTTGATGACTGCCCCTTCGGCCAGCCATCCCTTCCATCCGGCTGCTTTGGCGTCTTCCTTTCCCCTCTTGTAGCCATAAGCCTTCCATTCCTTGAGGGGCACGGTCCTGCGGACGGAAGACAAAGGCTGGGGTTTGATCCTCGCAAGCCTTTCCTTCACATCCTTGTCCGAGAACAGGGGCCTGTCCAGGTCCGGGTCTCCCCAGAAACGCGAAGAGAACCTGGCATATTCATTCAGCAAGTCGATCCGCTGGTCGGTGTCGAACAGCTCTGTCTCCCCATGGAAATCCGTTACGCCATCGGCTTTCGGGTTGTTGGTGAAATAACGCATCTCGAAAGTCTTGACGCTCTCCTGGGCAAGAATGGTTCCGGTCAGGATTGGAGAAAGGAATAGAATGGCTGCTATCTTGAATGATTTCATGATGATTTTTCCATTGACAAGACATAAAGATAAGGAATAAATCGATAACTTTGTTGACATGAGATGTTACTTATTCATTTTCCTGGCCCTTTCCCTCCTCATGGTTTCATGCAAGGAGCGCCGGGCCGTTTCTTCGGGAGAAGATGCCGGAATACCGACTGACAGTATCTATTGCAGGGATCCTTTCATAGTGGCCGATCCCGCTACAAAGACCTATTACCTTTACCGTTCTTCCACAACCGAGGAGGGACTCGGGGGAGTAGAAGCTTTCACCAGCAAGGACCTCAAGACGTGGTCCGGCCCGGAGAGAGTGTTCACTGTCCCTGAAGACAATTTCATAACCGGAACCGTTTGGGCTCCGGAGGTGCATCACTACAAAGATGCCTGGTACATCTTCGCGACTCTCAACACAAAACGTCAGTGGGCGGAAACAGTCCCGGGCTGGCCGGCTTTCACCTACAGGGGGACGCAGATATTCCGTTCAGAGTCTCCAACCGGTCCTTTCCTTCCTCTTGGAAAGGAACTGACTACTCCGAAAGATTTCATGGCCCTGGACGGAACCCTTTGGGTTGAAGATGGTGTTCCTTACATGGTCTTCTGCCATGAATGGGTCCAGGTCGTAGATGGTACTTTCGAGGTGATGCCTTTGAAGGAAGACCTTTCCGGACCAGCCGGTGATCCCGTGACCATATTCACAGCTTCGCAGGCTCCATGGATCTCCGCCAACTCGGTCTGGACGGACAAGGACGGAAGCAAGCGCAATGCCTATGTTTCGGACGGCAATTTCGTCTTCAGGACCAAGGAAGGGGACTTGCTCATCCTGTGGTCTTCCTTCAAGAACGGGAAATACTGTGTCGCGATTTCGCGTTCAGCATCCGGAAAGCTGGCCGGACCGTGGACTTGTGACGAAGAGCCGATCTTCGAAGAAGACGGCGGCCACCCGATGGTATTCAAGGATTTCGACGGAAATCTCAAGCTTGTGTTCCATCAGCCCAACTCCGGTCACTCACATCCAGTAATCCTGGATGTACAAGACACCGGCCACACCCTGGAGATAAAGAATTAGAAGATCATGTTCATGGCGGCGCTTTGCGCCTTCATGCTGTGACCAGCATTCATCTTGCCGAAATTCCATTTTACTCCGAACAGGATGTAACGCCCCATGACAAGCCTGTAGGAATCCTCCTCGTAGTTTGCCGTGACGGTGTGGGTCAGGTTACGGGTCTGGTCGAGGATGTCGTTCAGCTTTATGCTGAGAGTGAAGGCCTTGATATTCTTTGAGATCTCGCCGTTCCACTGCCATTCAGGAGCTCCGTAACCAGCCGAGTAACCATTGTACCAAGCATAGGAAAGATCGGTGTCGAATTCGAACTCATGTTTGGTCCGGTAGTTTGCGCCGAGTCCGAACTTGGAATCGAGGGTGTTCATGTTGACTTTGTCATCAAGAGAATAGCGGGCGATGTGTCCGTTGAAGTCCGTCATGATCCTTCCGCTGAAGTCCCCGGCTGTGTATTTGAGATTCAGACCTACTGTGGGCGAGTAAGTCCTGGTGTCGCTTTCGGCAAAGCCGCTTTTCCCATTGTAGAATATATCTCCGTCTTTACCGCCCCAGAAAGACTCCATGAACGCGGAATAGTCAAATGAGTCCTTGTCCAAGCCGGTTAGCGTTCCTTTTGCCTGGTAGCTGGTCGACCGCGTGACACCTCCGCCGGCGTGGGCAGAGAGGAACCATTTTTTCTTGGTATCCAGCGGGGTGGTCAGGTTGATGAAACCGCTCATGGAAACAGAGACTTTCCTTGAGTTTACCGGTATCGAGTAGAGTATGCCGTCAGAGTCGTACCAGCGAGCGTACGTGATTGCCTTGGAATTGAAATTGCCATAAGCATAGGCCATGATCGTAGAGAATCTCTCCCTGTCGTTCCTGGTCCAGTTCAAAGACAGGTAAGTGCTGCCGTAGGGCCTCAGGTAGATATTGCCCAGGGTGGGTCGGGAAGGATCGTTGATGTTCATGGTAGGGAGCATCCTTGAGTTCCCGGGGCTTTGGTTGGAACCAGAAGCTTGGGCGAAGAAGCGGTTCATTCCGACTGTGTGCTGGAATCTCAGCTCCGGCGAGAAATACCAGTTCCATTCCCCGACTCCGGTGGTACCGGACACATTGAAACTCCTGGAAAAAGTTTCATTCAACAAGCCATTTAGTCCCGTTCCCAAAGTAATCCACGAACCCTTCTTGAATTCGTATTGGGCGGTCAACCTGTAGCCTTGGCTGGTAGAATTGTTCCTGGATTCCGACGAATAGTAGTCATTATGCCCGGATGCATCGAAGGCATCACGGATGTTGTTGTTCTTTGAATATGACCACGAAGCCATTGCGGAGAGGATCCACTTTTCTCCTATCGGTTCGCCATAGTTGAAGCCTCCCCTGAATTGGTAGGATTCACCATCCGAAACGTATTTGAGGGACCTTCTGTCTTCTCCGGACACCATCCTGAGGAAACTGTTTTCATGGCTTTCTCCTTCTGAATCTCCATACACACCAACGTAATTGAGAGATAACACCCTTTTTTCTTTTCCTCCGATGTTCCTGAAGGTGAAACTACCATTTCCGAAGAACGATAAAGCGGTGTTGAGGGAAGTGTTGTTGCCCTCAGAGCTATTGACCGAAAGACCTTCCTTCATGGTCTCGGACGAGTTCGTATTGTTCGAG
>CADBMD010000145.1 GCA_902795735.1 uncultured Bacteroidia bacterium | reverse complement strand
CTGACAATACGGGCAGGAACGACATCGTCCTCTCTAAGGTAGCCGTCGGCAAGGACGACATCTCTTTCTATGTGGAGACTGCTTCTGACCTGACCCCTTGCTCCGACAAGGATTGGATGCTGCTCCTCATCGATTCCGACCAGGATTCTTCTACCGGCTGGTTCGGCTACGATTTCCTCGTCAACAAGACAATCCTTGAAGAAGGCGGCTCCATGGTCCTCCGTTGGGACGGAAAAGCATGGGCTGATGCTGGCAAGGCTACTTTCGCAGCATTCGGCAACGGACTTGAGCTGTCCATCCCGAAGGAGGTGCTCGGCCTGGGCGGGAATGCCATTTCATTCGATTTCAAGTGGTCCGACAATCCGGGTGAACTGGTCGATCCCATCTCTCTGTGCACATCCGGAGACACTGCTCCGAACCGTCGTTTCAACTATCGTTTTATCTGGAAAAAATAGCTATCAGGCATATTCCTTGATTGGAAACTGCATGGTATGAAAAGATTATTATTTAAATCAGCAGCCCTCGTCTCTGTCCTCCTCCTCTTTGCATGCAAGCCGGAGGAGGAAGAGCCGAAGGTTATCATCAATCCGCCGACCGACACTCCTACACAACCTTCCCAGCCTTCGGAGCCGGCAACTCCGCCGAGCACCCTCGGACAGGTCAAGATCACTCTCAGGGACAAAGACGTGCACAGCATTTCTATCTCCGGTTCCGGGGGCACTTACAGGCTTTCGGCCATCGGAGCCGATCCTTATGTCTATTCGGACCCTCTGGCTTCTACGGTCGATCCAGACTACAAGATGCTTGAGTTCGAGTACACTTGCGATGCACAGGTGAACGACCTTCAGGTCTTCTATTGCATAGGAGGCACGGCTTCCGAAGCCAATTCCAAGAAGTACGGATCATTGTCAGCGACAGGTACCTACAAGAAGTTCACTGCCGACATATCCGTTTTCCGCGCCCGCGGCTGGGGGAAGGCCGGAGACCTTCTGCGTTTCGATCCGGGCGACAACGGTGGATTGACCTTCACCATCCGGAACATCGTCGTCCGTGAAATGACCGCAGATGAGAAGGCTGAGTCCCAGGCTGTCGAAGACAGGGAAAAAGCCAAGCAGGACATGGCGAAAAGGCTTGGGGAATACCTCTCCAAGGATTATCCTTCCGAAGTGACCAACGTCTCCGTTTCCGCTGACAAGGTCACGATTAAGGGCACCCTGGGCGGTGATGGCAGTTATGTCCTTGCTGAAATATGTCCATGGCAGGACGTGACCGAAATGGACACCTTCCCTTACACGACGGAGATTTCCGGATCAGCGTTCGAGATAACCGTGGACAGGATCGCCAAGTCAAGGGAGGGGATCGACTATGACAAGGTCTTCTCCAAGTGGGCGGTCGTCAAGGTGGATGGCACGTCCCAGACTCTTGACTCCCATGCCCGCTATGCTGACGATGTGGTCCCTGTCCAGTCACCGGAAAAGGCCGTCCTGAAGAACAAGAAAGGCCTCGGTGCCGGCAACATCGACCTCTATTACCAGGACTGCAAGGATATGGATTGCGGCAGCGTTACGATGAACATCGTCCTTAACGGACTCATCGACCGTATGGGAACGGACTATACCTATGGCGGAGTCTCCTATGCTCTCGGAAGCTGGAAGGGCGAAATCGACAGGATGGTCTCCAAGTGCAAGGATGCCGGAGTCGTCGTAGCCGCCATAATCCTGACCCAGACCGAGTCTTCCTACAAGGATCCCGAGAATGAGGGAGGTTTCTACACCATGCCGAACATGACTACCCCTGAGGGCTTCAACATGTACGCGGCTGCCCTGACCTACATGGCCAGCCGGTACTGCCAGGATACCCCTGGCAGGATCCATCACTGGATCATGCACAACGAGGTGGACATGGGAACCGACTGGACCAACATGGGTGACCAGCCGATGCTGAGGTTCCTGGACCGCTACATAAAGTCCATGAGGATCTGTTACAACATCGTAAGGCAGTATGACCAGAATGCCTATATCCTTGGGTCGTACACCCACAACTGGAACCAGGCAGACGGCAACTACAAGCCCAAGGAGATGCTCTCCAGGACCGTGGATTATTCCAATGCAGAGGGAGATTTCCAGTGGGGCCTCGCTTACCATCCTTATCCTCAGGACCTGACCAAGCCTGAATTCTGGAAGAACGACACCCAATCCACATGGGACCTCGACACCAAGTACATAACTTTCAAGAACCTGGAAGTCATCGACAAGTGGATAAAGCTTCCCGAGAATCTCTACAAGGGAGAGACCAAGAGACTTCTGTTCCTCTCCGAGCAGGGAACCAACTCCCCGTCCTACAGCACCGGTGACCTGAATCTCCAGGCAGCCGGCGGTGCATGGGCATGGAAGAAGGTGGCAGGGCTTGACGGAATAGATGCCATCCAGTGGCACAACTGGGCTGACAACAAGGCTGAGTTCGGACTGAGGATAGGCCTTCGGAGCTTTGATGAAGGATCGTGGGCGGGCCTGACTCCCAAACCTGTCTGGTATGTGTGGAAGGCTGCCGGCTCCGAAGACGAATCAACTATCTTCGACCAATACCTTCCAGTCCTCGGTGTCAAGTCATGGAGTGAGATAATGCATGAGACAAAATAATAAGTCCGAATGTCAGAATCTTCACTTAAAATGAAACTAAAATGAGGTAAATTTGAAAAAATGTCAATTGAATAATAACCGCATAATTATGAATTTTCTAGCATTCGATCTGGGAGCTACGAGCGGAAGGGCCATCCTTGGAACCGTGAAGGATGGTAAGCTCGACTCGGAAGAGGTCTACAGGTTCCCCAATGCCGTCAAGGAAGATGGTGGCAAGTTCTATTGGGACATATATTCACTGTTCGATCATTTCAAGGCCGCCCTCAAGAAAGTCGCCGGTTCCGGAGTGAAGATCGCTTCGATAGGAATCGACACTTGGGGAGTGGATTTCGGATGCATCGGTGAAAACGGTGAGATCCTTGGCCTTCCACGTGCTTACCGCGATCCTTACACCGACGGCATTCCCGAAGAGGTATTCAAGATCATTCCCAAGGAGGAACTCTACTCTGTCACCGGTACCCAGATCATGAATTTCAATACGATCTTCCAGATCTATGCCCAGCATAAAGAGGAAGATTCTCCCATCCACAAGGCTAAGGAAATCCTTTTCATGCCTGACCTCCTTTCCTACATGCTGACAGGGGAAAGGGTCTGCGAGTACACCGATGCTTCCACATCGGGTCTCATAGATCCCCGTACCCGCGATTTCGACAGGACTCTCCTTGAGAGGCTCGGTGTCAATCCGGGCATCCTCCGTCCGATCGTACAGCCCGGAACCAAGGTCGGTGTCCTGAAGCAGGAGATCTGCCAGGAGACTGGAATGGAGCCGGTCCCTGTGATCGCTGTCGCTGGACACGACACCGCTTCCGCAATCGCTGCCGTCCCTGCTGCCGATGAGCATTTCGCCTACCTCAGCAGTGGTACATGGAGCCTGATGGGAATCGAATCCCCGGTGCCTGTGATCAATGACAAGTCCTATGAGTACAACGTCACAAACGAAGGTGGAATAGAGGGTACTACAAGGTTCCTGAAGAACATCACCGGAATGTGGCTCCTCGAGCAGAGCCGCAAGACTTGGGCTGCCGAAGGCCGTGAGTACAACTATGCCCAGATCGAAGAAATGGGCCGCAGCGAGATTGATTTCCCTTCAACCATCAATCCTGACGATCCTCGCTTCGCCGCTCCCAAGGACATGGATGCAGAGATCAAGAAGGCTCTTGCTGAATCCGGACAGAAAGTTCCTGAGAACGATGCCCAGATGATAAGCTGCATCTATCACAGCCTTACCAAGAGGTACAAGGAAGTCATCGCGATGTTCCAGGAGTTCGCTTCCTTCAGCATTGACAAGCTTCATGTGTTAGGTGGCGGTTCTGCCAACAAGCTTGTCAGCCAGCTCACTGCCGACACACTTGGGATTCCGGTCATTGCAGGACCTGTCGAAGGAACTGCTATCGGAAACATCATGCTTCAGGCAAAGGTGGCCGGCCTGGTCAAGGATCGCTGGGAGATGCGTCGCATCATAGCTGATTCCATCGAGGTGAAGACTTACACGCCAAATATTTAATCAACACTATAATTAAAAATGGACGAAAATAAGATTATCAAGGCCTATGAGATGGCCAAGGAGCGTTATGCTGCTCTCGGTGTCGACACCGACAAAGCCATTGAAACCCTGGAGAAGACCCAGATTTCCCTTCATTGCTGGCAGACCGACGATGTGATCGGTTTCGAGAGCGCCGCCGGGCTTTCCGGCGGCATCCAGACGACCGGCAACTATCCTGGCCGTGCGCGCAACATCGACGAGGT
>CADBMD010000144.1 GCA_902795735.1 uncultured Bacteroidia bacterium | reverse complement strand
CTCGCTAGGGGATCGTTTCCTGCCAGGGCCTCAGAGGATGAGTTGATACCGTCGATGAGCATGTTGGGTGCCTCCATCTTCTCTTCGGCGTGCAGGGCGGCCTGGAGGTACTTTTCTTCACCGGTGTAGGCGTAGAGCAGGAGAGGAACCTTCAGGAGCTCGTTCATCGTGACTCCGTGCATGTGGAATTCGCTGTCGTCAAGGGCGGTTTCCTGGGTCATGTTGGATTCGCCTCTTTCCCAAGCATTGACAGCCAGGTCGAGGAGGGCCTGGTCGCCGGTAAGGGCGTAGGTCCAGAGCATTCCCTCGACATTGATGACAAAGCGGTCCTGGGCCAGTTCATCCAATGAATATGAAAGGTAATTTCTCTCGAGTGCTGCAGGGATCCTGGGGTCGCCGGTGGCTTCGTAATATGCCTGGACAGCACGGAAGAACACTGCGAAAGGCCATGCCATGGATCCGGTCTCGGGGCCCAGGCGGCCTTCGGACCGGTTGGCCATCAGGATCCTTGCCTGGCGGGCATTGCGCTCCTTCATGCGGGCCTGCATCTGTTCGAAGCGTTTCTGGGCTTCAGGGTCTGCCGACACCTGGGCGTCGAAGTTCCTGGGACGGCGTCCGCGCTGAAGCTGTTGCATCGCTTCTTCTTCCGTCATTCCGGCTTTTGCAGGAAGGGGATGGGCGAGGACATATTCAATGTTCTCCTGCCAGGTGTTGAGGAATTCCTTGTCATCGAGGAGGAAACCAAGCCTTGTGATGCCGTCGAGATAGTAAGCGGTCTGTTCGAAACGCCACCAATCTGCACCGCGGGACTCGGAATCGCGCTTTAGTTCTCCTGCCCATAGGACGGAGTTGAAAGGATAGGCCATTGCTTCAGGGTGGCCGGCCAGGCCGTCACGCTGGCGCTCGAGGATCTCCTTAAGCCAGCCTTCCGGCTGGATCTTGTCTATCATGCCTTCTGCGAAGACGGCATGAGGGGCAACTGGGACGCTAGTGGTAGTCTGCTTGCCACAGCCGGCGAGCAGTAGCAGTCCGGCCAGAATCACAAAACTCTTTTTCATTGTTGTCTTATTTATGATCGTTATAATTTGGTCGCTATTTCGGCAAATATAATGAAAAAGGAGTTTGCAAAACGACATGAAGCTAACAACATTCTCTTAAGATTCGTATATTTGCGAATAAAGCATAAATCCATAGGACTTAAAACTCAACAAGCTAAGATATGAACAGAACACTCGTCTCCTTTGTCGCGGCAGCCATTCTCGCAGTAGGCTGCGCCACCACAGTCAGCCTTCCCGACCGTCTCGATAAGTTTGTAGAAAAGACCGAGAAGGAATATAAGAATTACACTGATGACGATTGGAAGAAGTCTCGCGAAGAATATGATGCCCTGGTGGCCGAGATGAAGGAAAACTATGATTCCTACACCACGTCAGAAAAAGTCCGCACGATGCAGGCTATCGGACGCTACAGCACCATGGTTCTCGGAAGCGAAATATCCAATGCTTCGGAAAGCCTTGGAACCGTCCTGGACCAGATCCCTGAGACAATCAACGGGATGATCGATCAGATCGACACGGCTTCCCTGCGCAAGTCAGTGGAGGGAATCAAGACAGGTATCGAAGGAATCGTGGAAAGCATCGATACGGCGAAAATCCGTAAGTCCATCGAAGGAATCACGCAGAACATCGACACAGCGAAACTTCGCCAGAAACTGGAGGCGGTGATAAAGATCCTTGCCGGTACGGAATAGGCGTCAGTCTATTTCCCGGATGACAGGGATTGTTATCCAGTCGGTCTGGATAGTCCCGAATCCTTGTTTTACTCTGATTTTGACATAGATATTGAATTCCTGTGCCAGGACGGTTGTGCTGAACTGGCACATCAAGAATCCATGCCTGTTCTCGGGAATGGAGACGGTCGCTCCGGATGTAGGGTCATTTGCACTCGTTTCTCCCGGGGCGGTCTGGACGAGGGTTACGCTTTTGGGAAGTTGTTTCCTTGTGCCGCCCATGTCGCATTCTGCATTAGCTATGTCAACAGTGAATACGAAGGGACCGTAATAGTCCCAGTAGGAGGGATAGTCGTTGAAATTCCGGCCTCTCCAGTCACGGACAGTGACGAGGCTGTCCAAGTCGATGTAAGAACCTGTTTTACCGAAATCGACATTATAGATGAAGTGGCAACCATTGACACCCTCGGTCTCCTCCGGCTCTTCTGCAGACTCTTCAGCAGAGTCCTCCGGGTCTGCAGTCACGACTGTCACTTCTTCCTGACCGGACTCTTCAGCCTCGGAGCCGGTTTCCGCCTTGTCATCTGAGGCAGTTCCCTCCTCTGCACTATCTTCCGTTTCAGCAACTTCTCCGTCGCCGGCAGTCTCTTCAGCGACTGAACTCTCTTCCGTCTCGGCTGTCTCTTTGGTGATTACCTCCTGGACTTCAGCCATGTTCACGGTGACATTGCAGACCCGGCTGGTTACACCTCCTGCAGAAGCTGTTATTCGGGCAGTACCGGCTTTATGGACCTGGATAATACCATCTTCAACGGTCGCCACGGAAGGATCACTGCTGGACCAGGTCACGAAGTCGTAGTCGGCAATCGGCGGTTCGACGATGGCAACCAGTTTCGAAGTCTCTCCGACTTGAAGTGTCAGGTCGTTTTCACTAAGACGGACCGAAGTCACGTCAACGCTCCTGCTGCATCCGCAAAGCAAAAGGGAAAGGGCAGCAAGTACTGAGATTATATTCCTTGAATGACGTTCCATAAGCATGATGACAAAGATAATCAAATTCTTTTTCATTGTACTTTTCCAGACAGAACCTTTCCGATGGTCCGGATCGCAGTAGCGTCTGTTACCTCGCGCTGGAAGGCATAGTAGCCAACCATCGGAACACCTTGATGCCGCATACGGATGAGCCAGGCTTCCAACAGTCCAGGGTCGGCTTCTCCTGCCATGCTCCTGTCAATGGTCAGCTGAGGGATGAAACTGCCGTGGTCTGAGACTATGAATGCGTCGTCAGGGACGGGGAAAGCGGCGGATGGAGGATGGACGGCTCTTGCGCTGAATCCTTCAGGCCGGCTTCCCGGGAAACCCCAGTTTCCATTATGGACCAGGAAGAATCCACGCAGCCTTTCCTTGCAGTAAGTTTCGAAGCGTCTGCCGGCCTCGGTACGCACTTCGGCAACTGGCTGTACCATGACATTCTGTGCCCCATTGCGGAATACTATTTCAACTAGTTCCTGAGCCTGTGGATAAACATCTTCGAGTGGAATGCCTGGATCGTTGTACTTTTTGAGGCCCATGTTGTCGTTTACTATAGAAACGAACAGCCACATACCCCTACGCCGGCACTGGCGTAACAGGAAACGGTATTCACGCTCTGTCCTGCGCAGTTGGGAAGGTTCCCAGGCAGCCTGCCTTGCCCCGCCATTTCGATCATATAGCCATCGACACCGGATTCTTCCATCAAACGAAGTTCCTTCCTGATCTCGGACCTGGAATCCATCCAATGGTTGACCCGGCCATAGAAGCCCAAGGTCCTTGCACTGGCTGCAGGAATAAGGAAGCCCCAGACGGCCAGGATGGCCAAAGCTATGCGACGGGTCATGGTAAAAGTTATTTATCCATGTAAAGATAATTATTTTAAAGGCAATCAGATAAAAAATGTGATAGATCCCTTTTGTCAAGCTAAATCAATCATCCTACCGTCAAGTCGAGAGTCTTCTGCCTTGAAGCAGACTACGTGACTCTCCAGAGCTTCATCAATAGAGCATCTGACAGTATGGTTTTCAGGATCACTCACGGCTTTTATGAAATCTGCGACAATGTACATGTCAGAATTTCCGTGAAGTGGTTGGTTGAATATCTCTGAAAAATTCAGAAATTCACGTCTATTCCGGCGAAAGTGCTCAATCGTGATGCTCTGTTCATCTGCCAAGATCTCTCCATAAGCGCAACATATTTTCGTAATGCGTGTAGTAGCTCTGGTGAAAGCACACATCGTGATTGTGACGTTAGTCTTGTCCGCCATTTCAAGAGCAACTGTCTGGTGGTCTACTACGTTGTTGTCACAGTGATAGACGCATCTGCCAAAACGTCCTTCTTTAAGTTCTCGAGCAATGCTGTCATCGATAATCTCTCCTTTGCGTACAATGAAATTATCTATCCAGTCGCGACGCCTATCATATAGGTCAACGGCAGAAAAAGGACAATCTGTTTCAATTTGACAATCGATGCATCGTTCGGCACTGCCTTCAGGAGCATTCTCTTTCTTAAACCAGTTCAGTGAGCCGAAAGAGTATAATCTTACAGGTTTCTTCCCGGTAAGCCATAGAAGGAGATCGACATCATGGCAGCATTTTGACAGGAAGATAGGACAAGATATTTCACTATCCCCCCAGATGCCACGGACATAGCTATGAGTCATCCTGTCTAGACCGACATTTTCAATGTGGTTGACTGAAATGATTGGTCCCAAGTCTCCATCGCTTATGATCTCTTTGAGCTTGATGTAGAAAGGATGGTATCGCAGTACATAGCAGACGCAGATTATGACTCCCCGGGCAGAGGCCGCATCTTTTATTGCTCGACATTCTTTCTCTGTCTGTGCAATGGGTTTTTCAAGAAGGCAATGATAGCCATGATCGATGGCTGATAGGCAGATGTCGTAATGAGTATCATCAGGAGTCCCGATAATTACGGCATCTATGGTCCTGGCCTTGGAAAAGAAATCCTTGGTGGACGAAAAGCAGTATCGAGAAGGCAAGTTGAACTTGTGCTGGATTTCTTTTCTACGCTCATCGTCTGTTTCAACAATCATCGATAAGGTAACTTCTTCAGGATGGCTGGCAACGTAACGTAGGTATTTCCGAGTCCTGTTCCCTAGACCTATTGCGGCTAGCCGTATCGGGACTTTTTTTTTCATTGACAATTTCGCCTTATCTTATATCCAAAGTAAGCATAATAGAAAATAAACAGATAGCACGGAAGGCAGATCCAGTAAGCCGCCTGGTTTCCCATTCCGTCCTTAAGCAATCCGAATAGAATTGGGATGAGTGCACCTCCTCCGAAAGAAGCTACAACCAATGACGAGCCTGTTTTAGTAAACCTTCCGAGATCTACTATCGCCAAAGGCCAAATGGCTGGGTTCATCAAGGAACAAGCAAGAGCAATGAATGCTACACACCAAATACTTATACCAGGTGGACATAACACTATCATAAGTGAACCAATCACTGCCATCCAGCAACATAATCTCAATGCCTTGACCTGTGAACAATACTTTGGTATTAAAAGAATCCCCAAAACATATCCCAAGGCCATTCCTGCACTCGGCCAGATAGCGTAGGTTTCTGGTTGAGGAAGCTTGAGGGAAACTGCATAGTCGACTATCGATGACAGTGCAAGGGTTTCCACTCCGGTGTAAAAGAACATGGCGAAAGCCCCCAGGATCAAATGCGGGAACTGCCAAATGGATGTTTTCCCTTCTGCATAAGGACAATCTGCAGGATTCCCTTCTCCGACTGCTTTTACTTCCTCAAGAGGGGAATAAAGCATTATGATACCTAAAGCTATGAAGATCCCAACGATAATAAGGAATGGCTTGTTCGTGTCGATAAGGATGGCATCACTTAGTTCCTTTCCAATCACTAAAGCGAGGAATACCGGTGCTATCGCCCATGCTGCGGCATTACAGATTCCCATAATGCTCATTCTCCGAGCTGCCGAGTCTATTGGTCCCAATATGGTGACATAAGGATTTATCGCAGCCTGTAGAACTGTGTTTGCAATCCCGCTAAGGAATGAAGCTAAAATGAATAACCAAAGACTTTCAAGCTTAGCTGACGGGATGAACAACAAGAAGGCCACGGCAAACAGGAAAAACGAGGCACTCATTGTTTTTTTGTAGCCGATCCATTCAAGAACTTTGGCAGATGGATAGCTGAAGAACAAGAAGGCACAAAACGTGGAGGCAATCAATAGATACGATTCTGCTGATGATACTTCCAGGGTTGATTGGAGCAAAGGTACAAGATAGCTGTTGATGCCCATGGCAAAGCCAACGGTGAAGAACATCATGCCGATGAATGCCAGAGGAATGATATGTTTGTGTCTTTTCATGGTTTCAAGCTTTTGTATGGAATGTTACCAACCCGTCAACAGGGGAGCATATGATTTTCCCTAGTGCCATTCCAGCCTCATCTGCAGCTTCTTTCAATAATCCTTTGAGGTAGTAGCCTACTGATCCTACACAATTAAGCTTATAGGTAGTATAATCTGGGTAGTGGCTGACAATGTTCTTGAAAAAAGCACGGAATGAACCTATGATTAGGTCATGATAATATGGGTTACTGTCTTTATGATCTGCGACGAACTTGCAGAATTGGGCACAATAACGATTCGGGAAGGGCTTTGTATAGATCTGGTCGATCAACTCGTCACCTGTCTTTCCAAGAAGGGCAGAGACTTCCTCATGCACGGATTCGGGTTGATCATTCCTGATAAAGTCCCGGATCAGGGTCTTGCCGATGTAGCCACCGCTACCTTCGTCCCCAAGGATGAAACCAAGGGAGTCAATGTTCAAGGTTATATCAGTACCATCATAGATACAGGTATTGGTTCCTGTCCCTAGTATCGCCGCGAATCCGGACTCTCGTCCTAACAGCGCACGTGCGGAAGCCAGGAGGTCCATGGCGATGAAAACTTTTCTTGCTTTAGTAAAAACCGCCCTCAGGACATTCCGCATGAAGTCATATTGTAGCTCTGTTACGCCAGCTCCATAAAAATAGATTTCTTCGACATCCTCGGGACAGACACCTGAAGGGAGCGATTTTCGGATATCCTCTTCAATCTCTTTCCCACTGATGTAATTCGGG
>CADBMD010000143.1 GCA_902795735.1 uncultured Bacteroidia bacterium | reverse complement strand
TACTTTTTCGATCGCCAGGGCCACGCTCTTGTCTTCCCTGTTTATGCAGTGAAGAAGTTCTGCTACGCTTCTCTTCTCAAGATTGTCGTATTTTGATGGTTGTTCTGTCAATCTGACACCCATTATCATTTACTGTTTAGAGTTCAACAAATAATCAATTGCATCCATGATGCGTTTTTCGACATCGGAAGTCCATCTTGCGTGCAAAGCATATACACGAGGTGCATCGTACCCTTCGTATCCTCCTTCATTCCAAATGGTTTCTGATGGAATGTAGCTCATTACATCATTTGCATACCCCATTACAAAAATGTCTTTACCGTATTTTTCTTTTAATCCGATGGCATACTCACATGTGACTTCCCCGCCGAGAGCGAATAATTTCTGAGAGCCTAAGGACCAATATTCAAGAGGATATGGATATGTCGCAGGAAACTTTTCCCCTTTGTCCATCTTTGAAAGCATGCCCTCGGCCCATCTGCTTTCCCATGATCCGACAGCTGCGATAGCCTTCATTTCTTCTCTTGAAATAGGTTTATCGAATGGCAAGTCTATCTCTTTGTACTTGGTCTCAAGTTTGCTTTCCACAGGAGTCATGGGTTCAGATATTACCTGCTCTACTGCTGCTGCTATCTGTTTTCCATATTGAACCATGTAGGATAAGGGGGCCCCTCCACCTGCAATAGGATTCTGGTCTGCACCACAACCTTGGAAAAACATACACATCGCATCCGGATAGAGCCCCTCGAGTTCGTATTGTGCTACACCAGGCCAATCACCGCTTATCTGGTAACCGGCATTTACTACAGGATGACAAGCATAGCCGAACAAGACAATCTTCACCCGATTGTCGAGTCCTTCTATTTTAAGGACGGGAACTGCATAGTCACTTGGCCCGACTGGGATCGTATATGAATCCGGCCAACCATTCCTTCGCCTGTTTACTGCAAAACGGGTCATTCCATTTCCCGAGAACATCAGAACGGGTTCAGATTTCGAAATGGCTTCTCCTACGAGATTGACAAGATCTTTTTTCAACCCTTCAGTGTATTTCTGAACTATTCTACGATTTTCCTTGTCCATGGGGTAGATATAGTACAGAGAGTTGCCTATGACGGGGGCGGAATGAGTGTGTGAAACGCTGAGGATGATCTGATCCTTTTCAAGACCGAACTTTTTACGAATGCTTTCCCTGACTTCTTCGGAAAAATCAAGTGGTATGGCAAGCAGGTCCATTGTGACCAAGACCGCTTTCTTACCTGAAGCATCTTCAAGAGCCAAGGCTTTTGCCCAGATATCCTGGAAGACGCCTTCTGAAGGGCTTGTCCGCATGGCATAACCACCTTGCCAGATATTCTCCTCTGGAGTGATCCTGACTCGTGACCATCCCGCTTTCCATGTATAATTTTCCTGACAGTTTGCCTGCAGGGAGACCCCTGCAAGCAATAATGTCAAGATGAATGACTTAAGACGCATCATCATATCTCACCTTTCTTGTATTTTCGCATGATGTTGCCAGCATATCTCTGGATCTTGCTGATTGATTCAGCAATGTCTTCCATCGAGGACTTTTCAGCGAGCAGCATGCTCTGGGACATCCAGATGGATTCCTCATTACAGATGGCATCGTTCTCCGGGCACTGATTTGCTGCCATGTAGGATTCGTAATCGAGCTGTTCTTTTGAATATACCTTCCTGTAAAGTGTGGATTCGAATGCGGCCTTGATGAACGGCTCCTTGTGTAGAGGCGTGTAACCGGATACGGTAGGTATTCCTTCCGCGTCCATGGCTCTGATGAACAAATCACGTGGCATTCCCTCAAATGCTTCTTTGTTATAACGGTAAGGGAAGAGATGGAAAACTGCTTTCGTGCATTCAGGATATAGCTTGACTGGAGTTATTCCAGGGATTCCCTTTATCAGGTCCATTAGATATTTGCCGTTTTCCCATCGTTTGTTCGCTTGTTCTTCCATGTAAGGAAGTTGTACAAGTCCGACCATGGATTGGTATTCTGAGAGACGGACATTAGTACCTATCATGAATGAGCCGCCCCATTCGCCGAGTTGGGTGCCATAGGGGAATCCTTGGTTATGGTAAGAGAAGCAACGATCCATGAATTCTTCGTTGTCACTTACTACAGCTCCTCCTTCTCCGATGGGTAGGTTTTTCGAGTTTTGGAAACTAAAGCAACCGGCGTCTGCGATTGTGCCGACCTTCTTGTGGTTATATTCGGCAAGGTGTGACTGGCAAGCATCTTCTATCACGATAAGTTTATGCTTCTTGGCTATTGACATGATCCTGTTCATGTCAGCTGGCATGCCAAGGATATGTACCGGAAGGATTGCCTTTGTCCTCGAAGTAACCTTCTTCTCTATTTGTACAGGATCGATCTGGAAAGTTTCCCTGTCTATGTCTGCAAATACCGGAATCGCTCCACAATTGAGAATGGCTTGGACTGAAGCGACAAATGTATAGGGAGTGACTATGACTTCATCACCAGCCGTCACGCCAGACTGCAGTAATGCAGTTATCAATGAATTCGTGCCATTGGCGATTGTCAGAGCCCTTTTGACTCCCAGCATTTCTGCCCACTTCCTTTCGAATTCTTCGGTTACTCCTGCACGGAACCATGAACCACTGCGGAGGACGTCAAGAACTTTTTGATCATATTCATCTTTCCATAGGGGCCATCCAGGCCAACCGCCTGGGTGGATGCTTTCTCCTCCGATTATTGCTGGCAATCCCTTTCTGGCAATCCTGTTTACTCCCCACATAACTGGAGGACTTACCATGGTGCTTACATAGAGGCCCGCTCCCGCAAGCGTTGTGTTTTTCAAGAAATTCCTTCTGTTCATGATTTTGATTTTTTATAAATATAATAACTATTCTGCTGTAAGTGGCCAGTATCCTTCAGGCGTGAACTGATACTTCCAAAGATCTCCGTTATCATCGAGAGCTAACAGGTCTTCTCCACACTGGAACAACTTCTTGTATTGATTCCACCCTGTGCCGATGTTCCTGCGTGGCCCGACAGCCGGAGGTGTCGCATCACTCAAGGAATAAGCTGCCATCGTTCCATTCTCTTCTATAGCAATTAGATAGTTGTTGAAACAGAAAAGATTGATAAATGCACCCCACCCTTGTCCGAAGGCATTGTAGTAATTCCAGTTGCTATATTTTAATGTCCAATTGTACAATGCCCCGTCAGCTGCTCCGAGGGCTATTAATGATATGTCTTTGAAAGGAATCAGATCATTGTATATGCCCCATCCGAAACCGATGGTTCCTATCCCATAAAAGGAATAATCCTCAGTGAAATAAAACTGGGTGATGTTGGTGTTCATGTCCCTTGCGAGAATCCTGTTTTCCGGCGGCATATAGAACGCGATATCAAAGTACCAGCCTTCTCCTATTTTACGCGTTTTTTGGTAGTTGCCGTTTCCATCCAATTGATAGAGGATCAGGTCATGGTTGGCGTCAATCACCAGGAGATCCTTATTGACACAGATAATCGGATTGGTCATGGGTTGCCCGAATGACAAGACCTTTTCACGAGGTACCTGACCTGGCAGGTAGGATCCCGTTATAACGTAATAGACGGTGGATAACTTATCGTTGACCGATTCAGAATCGCTGACTGACTTTATCGAGACCGGGAGCATGTACTGCTTGGCAACCTGTATGTTGCCCACTGTCTCAATATTGACATTGAGTTTGTCTGAATACTGTTGGCCGGCCTTGATGGTTGCAGTTGAAGATGATAGGGAGTATGATCCTTCCGGTAGGACAGTGTAATCAGTACCATTGAATTCGTTGTATTCCGCGACGAGCTCAGGTCTTGGTTCAAACTCTACGAGAATGTCTCTTCCAGGCATGCTCGGACCGCCATAAAAGGCTGACAATCCGATGGTTTGCACATCATCGCTGATAAAGATGCTCTTTAGGCATGGCGAAGAAGCGGCCTGTGGTATGTAGACTTTTGAGTAGTCTTCTGATTCCGGGATGTCCAACCCTAGCCTGATCTCATCAGAACAAGCTGAAATACATAACAGGCTGGCCAACACTATGGGGAAATGATTATTCATTGTAATGCCTTTTTTCTTGTTTGGTTATCTGCTACCAGTATGGATTTTGAGCGAGACCTTCGATCTTGTTGATCTCAGCATCATAAATCGGGAACATGTAGTATTGAGGATATTGGAAAACCCTTGTTTCGACAACGGTCCTCTTGTAGAATTCGGGATCTTGGAGATGTGTTCCTGCTGCTATGTTCATTCCGTAAACTGGGCCGCTTTCTGTCTTTTCTGCTATCATCCAACGGTGGCAGTCGAAGTAGCGGTGAGTTTCATAGGCCAACTCGATCCTGCGTTCGCGCCGGATCCTTTCCCTCATGTCTTCTTTCGTCAACCCAGAAGGGAGATCAGGCATTCCAGAACGATTCCTGATGGCATTCATATATTTATATACATCGGCGACTGGGCCTTGTGCCTCGTTCAGAGCCTCTGCATAGTTAAGATAGACCTCGCCAAGACGGAACAAACTCCATGATTTATATTCAAATATACCTTGAGGAAGGTCGCAATACGGGCTAGCATGCTTTCTGAGTAGGTAACCAGTTGTGCAGTAATCTCTTCCTTCGATACCCTGTCCATCGGCACCTGTCTTCCAAAGCTCAATCTGGTGGTCTTTGAATATCGCGCCGCTGAAATTGATGGTTGCATAGAAACGAGGATCGCGGTTCACGTACATATTGCTTACTCCCGCTACCCATCTCTTGTTCGGACCATCTTCGGTAGCAAACCCGGTTTCCGTATATCCGGAAGAAGGATTAATGATTGGAGAGCCATCAGGATTGTATCCAGTGATAGGAATAGATCCATCAGCCATTTCATAAGCATCCACCTGAGCTTGTGTCGGGTTGTATCCACACCATCCTCCTAGCGCACGGGGAAAGGCGCATCTTTCGAAGAATGGGTCAAGGCCGGCTTGCCTGGCAAATATGATTTCATCATTGTTTCTTTCCAGAAACAACTGGGAATAATTATCAACAGGGTCATTTGAAGGAGCCCTGTAAAGCTTATATCCAGAGGCCTCGCAAACATCAATGCATTGCTTTGATGCTTCTGCCGCTTTTGACCACCAGCTATCGTCTTTTGTTTGGGGGAAGAGAACAACACCATTGTCTCCGGCGTAACCCTTGTATAAGGGGTTCCCATTCCAGAGGTCGCTCGCCCTGTAGAGGTACAACCTTGATTTTATAGCATAACCAAGTGCGGCATTGACCCTACCAATCTTTCCTCCTTCGGTAATCTTGGTAGGAAGAAGCGGGATTGCCTTGTCTATCTCATCGATGACAAACTGGATGCATTCGTCAAGAGGTGATCGCTGGAGAGAATTCATGTCCTCATCTCCCGTGACTACGTGGTCCATTATGATGCACGGACCATATATCCTTATGACTAGGAAATGATAAAAAGCTCTGAGGAGAAGTGCTTCTCCTATCCAGGTGTCTTTCTCTAGCTGCGAGAATTCCTTATTTATCGGAGTCAGGTCTATGTATTTTAGGAAAATGTTGCATTTCCTGATTCCCTCATACATGTTGATCCAGAATTGCCCTGCAGCATTGTAGGGATTGAGGGCGCCACGGTTGATTGTCTTGCAGAAATATTCCGGCCAAGGAACATTCATTTCGTCGGATGCGACAGTGAATGGATTGATATCAGCCATATAGACGAAATAATTCTCGAGCGGGATGTCGGCATAGGCATCGGTAAGGAAGGCTTCCGCATAATTCCTTTTCAGGAAAGCATCTTCTATGAGGATGTCCTCCTCCGGAGCTTTATCCAGATAATCATTGCATGAGCATAATACGGTAGATAGGAAAAGACTGCCTATGATTGTATGTAAAACTCTTTTCATCGCTTCATATTATTTGAATTTGACTTGAAGCCCTATATTGATGGTACGTTGAAGAGGATATGCTCCAGTTCCATCATTTGACTCAGGATCCATAAACTTGAGATGGTCGAAAGTGAGAAGATTCATGCCATTGATGAATATCCTGAATGAGTCTAGCCCCCAGTCGATCAGTTTGGAAGGAAAACTGTAACCTATTTCCGCATTTCGTAAGCGTAGATAATTGCCGTTCTTTAACCAGATGTTGGAACCGACGAAATTATTGGGATTCTGGCCTACATCCACCGCTGGATACTTTGCATTCGGGTTGTCCGGCGTCCAGCGGTTATTGTAGTACTCTTTGAGTACATTATCTCCACCAAGACCATCATAGAATGGGAATAGGCCTAAGCCATTTGTGTAAATAGAAGTCCGTGCGGCACCATTGAAGAAGACGCTGATGTCTAGATTGCGGTACGCTAGAGTTCCGCCAAAACCGAATGAAATCTCGGGTGTTCGTGCATAGCCCATTGCGACCTGGTCATAGGAATCTATCCTACCATCGCCATTTATATCCCTATAACGGGCATCTCCAGGCCTCACGGATCCCAATGTGTGGAGGGGACTTGCATCGATTTCTGCCTGGTCTTTGAAAAAGCCGTCGAAAACAAACCCGAAATACTGTCCAAGACTTTTCCCTTTCGCGGAAAGATAAGGGTATTTAGGCTTGGGTTCATCGTTCTCGATGACGGTATTGTGTGCGAAAGTGAAGTTGCCTCTCAATAGAAGTTGAAGATCATTTCCTAAAGGAATGCTTCCATCGACCATGGCATCGAACCCATGATTCTTGACTATGCCTATGTTTCCATATGGGATACTCCAGGGGTAGATTCCTGTTACATTGGGTATTGTCTTTCTCTGGATTAAGATGTCTGAACGATATTCATTGAAAAAGTCCAACTGTACAGAAAGGGCATCTTTAAAAAAGCCTAAATCAACTCCGAGATCGGTCTTCCTGGAATTCTCCCATGTAATATTCTCATTGCCGGTAGCATTCTCTTCCATACCGGCGTACAGTTTCTGGTCGCGGCCGAAATAATAAGACTGGCCCTGGGTGTTGATTGTGCTCAGGTAACCGAAGCGGATTCCAAGTTGGTCATTACCAACCAGTCCATGCGACAGTCGTATCTTAAATCTGTTGATGACAGGTTTAAGAACTTTGAAGAATGATTCTTCTGATACGAACCAACCAAGAGATACTGACGGGAAGAATCCGAATCGATGCCCTCTCGCAAAGTTCTCGGAACCATTATATCCGAAATTCCCCTCGACAAGATAGCGACCGGCGTAATTGTAAGTAACCCTTCCGGCAAAGCCGACCCTCCTGTATGGAATGTTCGACCTGGAATCTCCTGCTGTCAGATTGATATATTCTCGTTGGTTGAAAAGAATCATCGCGGCCACATTATGGCTTCCAAAGGAGTTGTCATAATTAATTTGTGACTCAAAGTATTGCGCCCTGTTTGAGGAAGACCCTACGGCATATCCCATTGCTTGTTCTTCTCTGAATATGGCACTATAGATGTCTTCTCCGGTTTCTTCATCTTTCCCGAGGTATCTTTTCACGAGGAAAGCTTTTGAGCGAGTGTTTGTAACGCTGGCATACCTGTCGTAAGAGAATAAAGCCCGGGCTGATAATCCTTCTATTAAGAAATCCATGTCCCAGTCAAGACCGAAACTGGCCTGAAGCGTTGATGAATCGTTTGTGCTATAGCCGGATTGAGTTACCATTCCCCACGGGTTGTTTCCAACGTAAGCTTGAGAACCACCAAGGGTCCCGTCAGGATTGTATTTGGGATAGGCGATGGGTGAAATTATATTCAACGCACTGAATATGTTCCCACTGGCGAATGCAGGGTAGTTTCCGTTCGAAATGATGGCACCCAAGCCTAGTTTCATTGTGAGATTTTTTGCCAGCTTGACATCTGTATTGTTCCTGAAAGTGTATTTATTAATGCTGGCGTTAGTCTTGTAATTGTTCGTCGGATCTTCTTTCCATAAACCATCCTGCATCGTATATCCTACGTTCATGTAGTACTGTATGATATCCGAGCCTCCTGTTACACTCAAATTATTGATGGTCTGGAAAGTGTTCTTTTTCAGCACTTCGTTCGACCAGTTTACGTCCGGGTAGAGATAGGGATCGGTATGGTCACGATATTTAATGAGCTCAGCCTCGGTCCACCTTTCTGCTTGTTTGTTGAACCTTAGGGCTTCATTCATCAGGGATGCATATTCGAATGCATTTATATATTGGGGACGGCGTAAAGCTGTGAGCATGGCGGATTCGGTCCTGAACATCACTTCCGGTTTACCTGCTTTGCCCCTTTTTGTGGTGATAAGGATGACGCCGTTGGCACCTCTGGCACCATAGACTGCTGTTGCAGAGGCATCTTTAAGTACGGTCAAACTTTCTACTTCCTGAGAGTTGACTTGGTTGAGGTCTCGTTCTATTCCATCTACGAGTATCAATGGACTTTGATTACCCCAAGTTGCCAGGCCCCTGATATATACCTGTGCAGCATCAGCGCCAGGCTCTCCGCTTGCCTGGCGGGTAATCACGCCTGGAAGTTGGCCGGCGAGAGAGTTGGAAAGTGATGGAGTAGATACCTGCACCACTTTTCCGGGATCGATAGTTGAGACTGCACCGGTGATTGTCAGTTTCTTTTGCTTTCCATAACCGACAACTACGGTTTCCTCAATCTGTTCTGAATCCTCCTCCATTACCACCACCATTTCCTTTGAAAAATCGGCAGGGATTTCTTCATCCTTGTATCCGAGGTAGACGAATTGCAGGACGGAATTCCGTTCCGGAACGTAGAGACTGAATAGGCCGTCTAGGTCTGAAAGAGCCCCGAGCGAGGTGCCTTTTACCTTGACTCCTACACCGGGTAAAGGAACACCCGCATGGTCAACAACTCTTCCTTTTACAAGTTTCGCTTGGTCTTGCGGATAATGGACTAGAGTTGTTGCCGGAGTTGCCAATAGATGCAGCATCCCGAATAGCATCATGATAAGAAGCGTCATCTTTGGCATCAACGGACGAATGTTTCGTTTCGTTTCGTTTTCTGGATAACAGTGTGTCTTCATCTGTGCTAATATTATTTAAAGATATAGAGGTTTCACCATGAGTCTGCCACTCTCTGCAAATATATATAATTAATTTCGTTTTGTTTCGATTATGAAAGAAAAATTTTCACTTTATTTCGTTTGCTTTCGTTTTATCAGATTGTTTTTCGTTCTGTAAATTTTTGATTAACTTAGCTCGTGATAAATAATAGCGCATAAATGAGCAGCATAGCAGAAAGACGGAAGTTTATCCTGGATAATATCTCAGAAAAGGGATTCGTTAAAGTATCCGACCTTGCAGAAGCTTTGGATGTGACTCCAACGACAATCAGGAAAGACCTCACTTACCTTGAGACCCAAGGACTCCTTTACAGAGCTTATGGTAGTGCTCTTCCTACCTCTCCTCAAGTAATGGATATCAACATGAACACAAAAAGGTTGATAAACCTCGAATTGAAACAACAGATAGCTCGACGTGCTCAAGACCTTATATCTGAAAATGATTCCATAATACTTTCTGCAGGATCTACCATTTCAGTCTTCGCAGAGGTATTGAGACCTAAAGGCAGGCTCAACGTCGTTACATCGGCAGTCAATGTCTCGATGCTTCTTGGTGACATGTTCAACGTAACTGTCATGCAGTTGGGAGGGATCCTGTATGGTAACTCTTTCTGCGTTGTCGGGATGGACGCCATTCAGTCTCTTAATTACCTGCATTGTGCAAAAGTCTTCTTTGGCGTTGATGGGTTTGATCCCGAGTTCGGTGTTTCATGTGCAACAAGAGAAGAGGCCGAGCTTACACGCAAGATGATGGAGGTCTCAAATACATCCATCGTACTGGCAGATTCCACGAAACTTGGGTGCAAAGGATTCGGAAGGATCTGTTCAGCAGAAGATATTGATATCCTGATAACGGACAAAGGTATTTCAGCAGATATGAAAAGAAACCTTGAGGGGAAGGGTGTCGAAGTCATCATAGCTTAATGTTACCTTTCTCGGATGAACACAGATAAGTTTGCAGGGCATCTGGCTGTCGGGCTGACTTACACGATATTCGGGTTGAACATCGTGTTCTGCAAGGATATCGCCAATTCGGATGTCATTCCTCCGGAAGCCTTGTTTACCCTCAGGGCCTTGGGAGCTAGCGTGTTGTTCTGGCTCCTTTCCAGTTTCCTTCCGTCTGAAAAGGTTGCAAAAGGTGACATGCCCAAGATCGCCCTTGCATCATTCGTGGGCCTTTTCGTCCCTCAGATGACGTTCCTGATGGCAATCACGCAGTCAACTTCCATAGACACTGCAATCATGAGCACGCTCGGCCCCATATTCACAATGATTTTCGCTTTCATATTCCTGAAAGAACCGATCACTGCGAAGAAAGCGGGAGGGGTGGCAATGAGTTTTGCTGGCGTTCTTTTCCTGATTTTCAACTCAGTCCATTCTGAAGGTCCTTCGGTAACGTCTCCTTTCGGGATATTCCTGCTCCTGGTCAACAGCCTTAGCTTCTCGTTGTACCTGGGCCTTTTCCGCCCTCTGATCTCGCGTTACAGCGTGGTTACTTTCATGAAATGGACGTTCCTTTTTTCTTTCCTCCTGTCTGTCCCGTTTTCATTCAGGAGCCTTGCCGCAACTGATTTCGCATCAATCCCTCCGATGGTGAGGTGGGAAATAGCTTACCTGGTCTTCTTCGCCACTTTCGTGGCTTATTTCCTGATTCCGTTCGGCCAGAAAAGGCTCAGGCCTACGATAGTGAGCATGTATTCCTATCTCCAACCCATCATTGCAGCTATCATAAGCATCTGGGTGGGTTTGGACTCCCTCTCCTGGCAGAAAATCCTTGCTACAATCCTGATCGTCGGAGGAGTAGTGCTCGTAGGCCGGTCAAAAGCAGCGCAGCATGATGCAGCGAAAGTTTGAATCAAAGATAATCTTATGAATATGAAACGCTTGTTCTTATCAGTCCTTCTCCCTTTAATGGTCTTTTCGGCATGTTCTGACAAACAAATGACAGGTGTGATCATCACAGGGCAGAACAACCATAACTGGCCGGTAAGCCATGTGGCCTTGAAAAAGACTTTGGAGAATTCCGGTTTGTTCAAGATGGATGTGGCCGTATCACCCTCTGCCGGCAAAGACATGTCGGCGTTCACAGTCGATTTCTCCAAATACAAGCTGGTGGTCCTTGACTACAACGGGGATCCCTGGAGCGATGATATGAAAGCTGCTTTCGAGGAATATGTCCGGAATGGAGGTGGAGTGATTGTCTATCATGCCGCTGACAATGCTTTCACCGAGTGGGATGAGTTCAACAAGATGATAGCTTTGGGCGGATGGGGAGGCCGCGACGAGAAATCCGGTCCTTATGTCTATTGGAAGGACGGAGCATTGTACAAGGATTACTCACCTGGATTCGGAGGCTCCCATGGCGCCCGTCATGAATATGTGATGAACAGCCGCTGCAACAACCATCCTGTCGTTGAAGGCCTTCCAGCCCGCTGGAAGCATGCCACCGACGAACTTTATGACAGGATGCGTGGCCCCGGCAACATCAAGGACCTGTTGTATTCGGCATATTCCCCTGAAGAGAAAGGCGGATCCGGCCGCGAGGAACCGCTGGTCTTTACCGTCGATTATGGCAAGGCCAGGATCTTCCACATCATGCTGGGACATGCCGGGGATTCTCTCGAAGATAATGTTGCCATGCAATGCACGGGATTCCAGACCCTTCTGCTTAGAGGCGCGGAATGGTGCGCTAAGGGGAAGGTGACACAAAAAGTCCCCGCCGATTTCCCGACGGAGACTGAGATTTCATTAAGGCCGGATTACAGACCCAGATAATTATTATCTCTTGGCGGGGCGCTTGTAACCGTCTTTGGTAGCCCTCGCCGCCATCTTGTCAATCCTGTCCTGGGTGGCAGGGTGGTCCGAGAATAGGTCGGAAACCGACGACCCGGATGCCGCCTGTGTTCCCGAAGCTGACCCGCCGGACGAAAGGGACTGGAGTTCTTCGAAAGCCATTGCCATTGCCCATGGGTTCTTCCCGTGGTCTACGAGGAACTGATAGCCATAGTCGTCAGCCTGGCTTTCCTGTTTCCTTGAGAACTTGGCGCTGAGCAGGGCCTCTCCGATGTCTCCGAGTTGTGAAGCGGTGAGAACGGCAATAGTGCCACCGGTCGAGACAACTGCATCCCTGATCGCAGAATTACGCAGGGCGGCCTGGAACTGTTTCTTCGAATGCTTCAGTGCGACGTGGCCGATCTCATGTCCTACCACTCCAAGGACCTCGTCGTCAGTCATCCGGTCCAGCAGTCCGGTGTAGATCCTGACGTTCCCGTCGGCACAGGCAAAGGCATTGACATCATTGGTCTGATACACTTTGAAAGTAAGGGGAATTCCGTCGACGTCAGTGATTCCTTTGGTCAGGTTGCGGACCCTCTTTACGTAAGCATTGCTTTCGGGAAGCACTGCATTCTGAGCGTCAAGCTGGGCTACATACTGACTGACGTAGGCCTGGATCTGGGCGTCACTGAGAGTGGCAGCCTGGGCTATCTTGGCCCCGCTTGAGAGGAGGTAGGCAGCATTGAACTGTTCCGTGCATGAGATGCAGCACATTGCCGCAACCAGCATTATCATTAGTCTTTTCATTGCTATTGTGGGTATTGAATGTTTCGTATGTTGCTTCACAAATATAATTATAATTTGGAAAAATCAGCAAAAACCGCGCTAAGTGTTCCTTCCTATCGTGAAACCTACTGAAAGAGTGTTGCCTGCTTCGTCGACCACAGTGACGGTGTGCTTCCCGGGGGAAGGGGCGATGTTCATCTGGTGGATGAAGCGCGTCTGTCCGATGAAATTGTCGTCAAGGTGCCAGTAAACGACGGATTCGGGCTTCCTGTGGGCAAGGCTGAAGGTCGTCCCACCAATGGAACCATCGAGCTGTCTCGGAAGATAGATCATGGACCCTTTCTCAGGGTAGATGAATTCCATCGGGGAATATTGTCCCGTGGCTGTAGGGGACGGAGGCTGGTACTCCGGATGATGCTGCCGGTAGTACCATTCCATGGCGGGAGGCAGGACGAAAGACCTGATTCCATCCACTTTCTTGTGATAAGGACAGGGATCGCTGCTGATGGATTTCCGAGGTAGGATGAGGGTGTCCAGATTGTCGCAGTCGAGTCCGGGGAGGTGGCCGGATTCGTGGCAGACCTCTGCCACTATGCCGTCGCTTGAAAGAGGCGGTTTGAACCATCCATCCTTTGAATATGGAGATTCTTCTTCCTTCGGTGGCAGGAGGTTGAAGATCCCGAACATCACCGGACCGGCGGTCTTCGCTCCCGTAAGGCCAGGCACACCCTGTCCGCTGGCATTGCCGGCCCAGACTCCTACTGCATAGTCGGGAGTCACACCGATGGCCCAGGCATCCCTGAATCCGTAGCTGGTTCCCGTTTTCCAGGCTACCTTCCTAAGGGAACTCACCAGATGCCAGTCCATTTCGTCTGGGCGGTTGACTTCTTTAAGGGCGTCCAATGTGTACCACAGGGCGCACTTGTCATTGATCGGGAAGTCCTTTTGCTGACCGATGTAGGCTGCCGCCATCTTTGAATATGCAGAAGTTATTTCCAGGAGGGTTCCTTCGCCTCCACCGAGGATCAGGGACAGACCGTAATGCGAGGCGCTTTTGTTGAGGGTCGTCAGGCCGCATTTCCGGAGTATGTCCAGGAATTTCGGGACTCCGTATTTCCTGAGCATATGCACGGACGGGACATTGAGGGACCTGGCCAGGGCCTCGTCGGCCGGAACGGCTCCAGAGAATTGCCTGTTGAAATTCTGGGGTGTAAACCCGTTGATGTTGACGGGGAGGTCCGGAAGAAGCGTTTTTGGGAGTATCAATCCCTCCTGGAGCAGGGAACAGTACAGGATTGGTTTCAAGATGCTACCCGTGCTTCTAGGGGAGCGGAGGATGTCAACATCCCTTCCTGGCCGGCTTCTTCCTTGCGAAGCATTTCCTACATAGGCGAGTATCTCCCCGGTGCGGACATCTTTGACGACGGCCGCGAGGTCTTCTATTCCCCTTGAAGAGAACTCTTCATTCCATCTGTCGGCAGTTGCCTGGACCTGTCGCTGGAAATGGATGTCGATGGTAGTCCGGGTCCTTCTGCCGGGAGCCGTCTTGCAATAATATTCTACAAGTTGCCTGGCGTCGCTTGGCAGAGCTACCGGACTTTCCGGCAGAGGCTCATCCAAGGCGAGCTCCAGCTGCAGGGAATCGATGTGGCCTTTCTCGCAAAGGAGGTGGAGCAGGCGGTTGCGTTTCTCCAGGAGTCTTTCCCTGTTTTTCCCAGGGTGTATGTCGGACGGAGAATTGGGGAGGACCGCCAAGGTCGCTGTTTCACCCCAGCTGAGTTCATCTGGAGGCATTCCGAAATAGCGCCATGAAGCAGCCTCCAACCCCACCACGTTTCCCCCGAAAGGAGCATGTGAGGCATAAAGCCCAAGAATCTCTTCTTTATTGCAGCGTAATTCCAGCCTGGTAGCGAGGATGGCTTCAACCGCTTTCTGCAACAGGTTCCTTTCCCTTCCCCTGGAAAGGCGGATGACCTGCATCGTGATGGTACTTCCGCCGCTTGTGACTCTTCCTGCCTTGATGTTGCCCCATGCCGCCCTTGCGATAGCAACCGGGTTGATTCCGTGATGGAAACCGAACCATCGGTCTTCAAACTCGATTATCGCAGTCTGGAATTTCTTGGGGACGGTGTCGGAAGGGGGGAACCTCCATTGCCCGTCGTCAGCTATCCTGGCACCGAGAAGTTCTCCGCTTCGGTCCTCGACCACGGTGGAGTAGCTTGTCCCCTTGAACAAGTCCCTTGGCAGGCATACCAGGTATGCTGCCGCCAGGATGACTCCAGCCCCGATCAGGATCTTCTCTGGGAATTTTTTCCCCATCGGAATCAGGATGTGACTTTCGCAGTTCCGGAGGTAGTGTTGGCGCTGGTCTTCGAATCGTACAAAGCCTCGCATTTGACGGCAGGCAGGACGAATTCTCCCTCGTATGATGCATGGACTTTGACTCTGAAGGTCTTCGAAGTGCCCTTCGGCAGGTCGAAATGCCAGACCACCCGGTCGTCCCTGATGTCCATGTAGTTGTAGGAAAGATCCTTGTCCTGAACTCCGTAAAGGCGCTCGTTGGATATCTCCCAACCAGACGGTATCATCTCAGTAAGTGCGAGGTGGGTATAGTCGCGCAGTCCGCTTGAATTGCCTACCGTGATAGTCACTGTGAAATCAGTACCTTGTTTGATCTCCGAGGGGTTGAGGGCCTTTCCTTCACTTGAAGTGTACTTGACATCCAGGCTGATTCCATTGCTTCTGGCCTCGGTCTTTCCTCCGGTCTTGGGAATGGTGCTTGTCACAAGGGTGGCATGGATGTCGGCATCGGAAAGGTTCTTGACATCAGCGCCTCCGGTCTGGGGATCAAGGGTGAAACTGCACACGGATTTCGTACTTTGAGCCTGTGTAATGTTCTCTCCCTGTTTGATCTCAGCAGAGATGGCGCCGGTGCCGACCTTGTCGGCAAGGAGGCTCATGAAGTTCGTTGCAAACGCAGCTTCCTGTGTGGTGTACCATCCTGACATGGCCTTGGATATCTCCTGGGCGATGTCAAGGGCGGCAGGAATCTCATCCATGTAGACGCAGGTGCCCAAGGCGATTGCCTTGTCCCTGACCGGAGATCCATAGGTCCTTCCGGTTTCCTGATAGTCTGAAAAGTCAGTCTTGAGTCCCTCGGTGATTTCCCTGGCTACATTCTTCTTTCCTGTTACGGCATAGGCTGCAGCCAGCATCCATGAGGCCTGGGAAGAAAGATTGTCGCTTTCCTTGAGACGGTTCATGGCTCCGCTCTCCGGCTCGCCAAGCAGTGCAAGGGTATACAGGCGGAAGGCTTGTTCGAGGTCCTGCAATAAAGCCTTGTCGCTTGACCGATAGTCCTGGACTGCTTTTTTCTGGAACCTTGACCAGCTGGCCAGGACTCCCTTGCTGACACTGAAACCTCCGCGGGATGCCATTACCAGGAACTGCCCAGCCATCGAGCTTGCCCAGTTGTCGGCATCTGACTGACCCGGCCAATAGGCGAATCCGCCATTTCCCAGCTGCCTCTGGTAAAGCTGCCTGAGTATTTCAGGAATGATATTGTCCGCTTCCTGCCTCTTGCTGCTAGGCAGCATTTCCCTGACAGACAGAAGGGTTATTCCCCGGGATGCCAGTTGTTCGCTGCAGTCGAACTGGTAGTCTTTTGCAAAGGAGAATATTCCTTCAAAGTCCACGGATGGGAAATTGGATAATTCAAGGCTCGCCCATTGACGGTCGTCAGGAGCGAATGACGGGAATCCCAGATGCTTCGTCTCACCCTTGCCGATCATGACCCTGGTTATGTTGATTGTGGGCTGTTCGGGATCCCTTATCGTCAATGAAATGGTTTCAGATGCTTTATGCGATCCTCCCGCTGCTGAGACAGAAACTTTTGCAACTCCGGGCCCTGTGGCTTCCAGAGCGAATCTTACCAGCTTGTCTCCAGGATTTTCTAAGGTGACACTGCTCTTGGAGTCTCCGACTATTTTCAGGGGGCCATCAATATCTACGGTCACGCTGGCATTCTTGACATCATTCTCCAATGCGAAGACGTTGACAGGAAGGGTGACTTTCTCTCCGGTTCCCAACACCCTTGGAAGAGTAGGAAGCACCATGAGCGGTGACCTGACCGGAACCGTCTTCTCGGCATTTCCATAGACAGGCCCATGTGCGGCTACAACCATCACCCTGACGCTGCCGACATACATCGGCAGGGTAATCTTGTGGGTTGCGGAGCCGGTGAGGAGGGTGAACGGCCCAAGGAACTTTACAACGGGGTTGAACCGGTTGTCTTTCTTGGCTCCGACAACTATGTTCTCATCTCCTCCGATGCTGAACATCGGGGAGAATCGGCCGCTGTATGCTCCGATGACATGGTCGTAGAGATCCCATGTCTTGACGCCCAGGGCTTCCCGCTCGTACATGCTCTTCCATGGGTCCGGAGTCTTGAATGCCGTCAGGTCAAGGAGGCCTTCATCGACGATGGCAAGCGTGTACGTCATCGGCTTGCCGTTCTTCTCCTTGATCCTGACCTTGAATTCTTCTTCGGGACGAAGCACGTCGGGCATGGAGATCTC
>CADBMD010000142.1 GCA_902795735.1 uncultured Bacteroidia bacterium | reverse complement strand
TTCTTCTTGAAATCAAGGTCACGAAGGTCGCGGTTGATCTTGACCATGTCGTAGAACTTCTCGACATAGAACTGATAAGTGTCGTTGAGATCACGGAACTTAGTGGCCGGAACAGGACCTATCTCCCTCCAGCGGTTCTGGAGCTGGCGGAATGCCGGGAATGTCGAACTGACATCCTCCTGCTTCTCAACCAAAGCCTTAAGGTCCTCTATGACCGCCTGTTTCTTGAGGAAGTTATCCTCCCTCTGCGCATCTTGCTGGCGGTTGTACTCGGCCCTCTCCCTCTTATAATTGGCGTAGACACCCTTGAAAGCAGTTTCCATTGCCTCAAAAGGATTGTCCCTCAGCTCAGTCTGGGGAACAGGAGTGACTTCTTCGATCACATCTTCCCTGGAAGAAGGCTCATCTACGCGGGACCCGAGCCCTGCTTCCGCCTTTTCCTTGGAAAGCCTCTTGTAGAAAGCCGACTTGATGGCTTCCGCCTCCTTGTACCTTTTCATCCTGTTCTCATCCTGCGAGAGAGCATCGAACCTGTCCGACAACTCTGCAAGCGAGAGGGTCGACAAATCCACTTCTTCTACTTTCTCCTCAACAAGGCCGGCAGTCTCTTCGACCACTTTTTCAGCTTGTTCTACATCTGGGGTCTGGTTTACCTCAGGAACGATTTCTTCACTCATACTTCAAATCTTTAGAGAGTTACACATCAATGCCACATTTGTAGCATTTTACAAATATACCTAAAAAAAACAATTAAAAAACTTATTTTTGCAAAAGGAAACTTTTATTCTATGCGCATTGACATTCTCACAGTAGTTCCAGAGCTCTTGGAGAGCCCTCTGAGCCACTCCATCGTGGGCCGGGCAATCAAGAAAGGATTGGTTGAAATACACGTCCACAATCTCAGGAAATACGGGATCGGTCCAAGGGCGAACGTCGATGATTACTCTTACGGAGGCGACGCAGGCATGGTCATGATGATCGAACCGGTGGACAGGATGATAGAAGAACTCAAGTCCGAAAGAGACTATGACGAAGTCATCTACCTCTCCCCCGACGGAGAGATCCTTACCCAGGCCGTCTCCAACGAACTTTCCCTGAAGGAAAACCTGATACTCCTCTGCGGGCACTACAAAGGCATAGACCATAGGATAAGGGAACATCTTGTCACACGAGAGATTTCCGTCGGCGACTACGTAGTAAGCGGCGGAGAAATCCCGGCAGCCCTTCTGGCCGATTCCATCGTAAGATTGATTCCCGGCGCCCTTACAGACGAGACTTCCGCCCTCAGCGACAGTTTCCAGGACGGTCTCCTCTCCCCTCCCGTCTACACAAGGCCCGCCGACTACAAAGGATGGAAGGTCCCGGAAGTCCTCCTCAGCGGCAATCCTCGCCTGATCCATGCCTGGCAGGACGAGCAGGCCATGGAGCGGACACGCAGGCTTCGTCCAGGCCTGCTCGAAAAGACTGATAATCAGTAATCAACTGGCTCCTGTTGAAAATAACGTTTAAAACTTTTTCTGAATTTATTTTGATTAAACGTTTTTTAGGCGTATCTTTGATTCTGAATAAAGAAGGACTTCTCTAACGACATAACCTTTACTAAGATAAGGCAATACACAACTAATTAACCGTCAACAGGCTGACTCCGTAGGAGCCAGCCTGTGAAATTTTCGAGCATCTTCAGCTCAACTTCCGTCCATGGCAGAAACGGTACGACAAACCGCTTCCGCAAGGGCAAGGGTCATCCATGGGAGAAGGCGGGACGAAAAGGCTCATCAATGGATTCTTCTTGATCAAAGCGCGTAACGGATCGTCTTCCGACTGGAGGATAACCTTCAGGCAGTTGGCCTCATCGGACGAATGACCTTTGAGGAGCCACTTCGGAAGGCTGTTGGCATAAGCGGCCACAATCTCCATGCATTCATTGTATTCATCGAATGACTCGATGTCATCCTGGACCTTTGTGACAGACGCGAAAATGGCCTCGGCGGCATCTTCCCTGCCGACCATCTGGGAATTCATCCAGATTTCATGCTCTTCACGGACCAGGCCGGCTCCAGAATAGCCGAGATTGTCCAGCATGGAAACCAGACGGATCCCTTCCTTCGTTCCAAGGCCATACACGAAATCAGGAGATCCTGAGCCGGCCTCCAAGGCATCCTGAGGCCTGAAAAACTGGAGTTCCCCGATAGATGGATAGTCACGCCTGCCGACCACTATCCCCTCCGGATCGAATATTCCGGGAGCCGATATCCAGGGTTCCCCTTCGAAATCGAAACGGCACAGTTTAAGCACCGGACTTGCAGCCAATTCCCTGGTGAATTCCTCTACATTCCATCTGCCAGCCCAGTCATTGTAGTCAAGCATCCTGTCGTAGAACTCATCCAAGGTCATCACCCCATATAGATTAAGGTAACCCAAGGCAGCCCGGTCGAGTTCGAAGGAGCCGTCTGCCTCCCCCTTGGCAATCGCCTCATCGATATAAGGAGACACGATGTCATAAAGTTCCTTCGGAATCCAGACTTCCCTGTAATCTTCATTGGAAGCATCAGAGCCTACAAGCTTGACGGATTCAAGGACCGTAGGGAAATCAGGATAAGCAAACTGCAAAGGAACCTCAGGGCCTGCATCTACAAGGAGTTTGAGGAGCCTCAGGTCCCGCTCCAGCATATTCCCAAGCCACTCTTGAGGTTTTTCCACAATGTAAGCGCCGAGCCTGTCGACGAATTCCTGCTTCCGCACGCGAGTGGGGACATCCGCGCCGAAGTAGTGACGGATGTCTTCCAGCTCTACCCTAGGGAAGCTGTCCAAGGTCGATAATATCTTGCTCTTTCTCAATTCAGGCCGCATTGTTTTTCCAGAACCTGGTCATGTCTTCCAGGGTCTTGCCCTTCGTTTCAGGCACGAGTTTCCAGACGAACAGTGCCGCAACGAGGCAGATGGCACCATAGAGGGCATATGCGAAGAAATGGCTCCTGTTGTACATCGGGACAAAGGTACTCGAGACGATGAAATTGAATATCCATTGGAATGCCACCGCAATGGCGGTCGCCTCCGAGCGGATGGTATTCGGGAAAAGCTCGGCTATGTAAACCCAGCAGATCGGTCCCCAGCTGAACATGAAACAGGCGCTGTAAATCATGATGCTCAGCACCGGAATGACGGCTGGCAAGGAAACGACATTGCTGAGCGCCACTCCGAAAGCACCGAGGGCCATTCCCAGGGAACCGGTGATCAGAAGTGGTTTCCTTCCCAGTTTTTCTACCGTAAAGACAGCCACCAATGTGAATGAAATATTGACCACTCCCATGATGACGGTGAAAAGCATGTTGTTCGAGACACCCATGGACTCGAAGATCCTGGGGGCGAAATAAAGGACGGCATTGATGCCGATGATCTGCTGGAAAACGCTGAGCATGCAGCCTATGAAAACGACCATGAAGCCATAGGCCAAGAGCTTTTCCTTCCTCTGGACAGCAGTGGCCTTGATCTCATCGATGATCTCGCGAGCCTTGCTCTCGCCGTTGATATTGGAAAGGACTGTCATGGCCTGCTCATCCCGTCCATTAAGGACAAGGTAACGAGGAGTCTCGGGGACCAAGAGTATCAGGAGAGCGAAGAGGGATGCCGGGACCGCTTCCGAGACGAACATGACCCTCCATCCGATACTGCTTGTCCATTCTACGACAGCCGGATCGGAAGCATGCGAACGTACTATCAGGTAATTGACGAAATAGACAACCAGCTGACCGAATATGATTGCGAACTGGTTCCAGGAAACAAGCTTCCCCTTCTTGTTGGCAGGTGAAACTTCCGCGATGTACATGGGGCATAGCGCAGATGCAAGGCCTACGCCTATTCCGCCAAGGATCCTGTAGCAATTGAAGGCTATGAGCAGTCCCTTGGTAGGAACCCCCTTTTCAAAGAAGATGAATTCCGGGTAATATGAGCCCAGTGCAGAAAGGAGGAACAGTACACCTGCCAAAAACAACGTCTTCTTGCGGCCAAGGGCAGAAGCAAGCACTCCGGACACGAAGGCCCCGATGATACAGCCTATCAGGGCGCTGGAAGTCGTAAAGCCATGCATGGCATCGGAATAATTGAAGCCAGAGGCTCCCTTGAAGAATGCCTGAAGTCCTTTCTCTGCTCCGGAAATAACCGCCGTGTCGTAGCCGAACAACAGTCCGCCAAGGACTGCAACAAGTACTATCGAAAAAAGATAGATTGGATTCCCTTTCTGTCTGTACATATTTATTCTTGATTTCGGCAAATATAACTCATTTTGAGTTGATATCGGTTTTCTTTTGCAAAGATGTTGGTTCTTGGGGACGGTGGAAAGGTCTCAGATCCCGAAAAGCCCCCTGACAAGGAACCAGATGACCGGTACCAGGAGAGCGGGAAGGTAATTCAGGGTCTTGCAATCCTTGATGTTCAGTATGGAGAGGCCTGAAGAAATGATCAGGACTCCTCCGACTATTGCCAGTTCATTCACAAGCGTCCCCTGGAGGAGAGGACTCGACGAAGCCAGTTTGGCAATGGTGTAGAACATTCCCTGCCAGAGGAAAAGGATGGGAGCAGCCAGGATTATGCCGATTCCATAGGTCGTTGCAAAGACCATCGAGGTCACGAGGTCAAGGGTCGAATTGGTATAAAGGAAGGTATTGTCCCCTTGCAAGGCACTTAACACAGGACCGACAATGGAAAAAGTGCCGATGCAGAAAAGCAGGCAGGCTGAGATAAGCCCCTGGGCGAACGACTCCCCGCCGAAACGCGACACAAGCCGTTTGGTCCTGCCGTCTATGTCCAATGCTGTCCCGGCGATTCCTCCCAAGGCCAGGCTCAGGATGAACAGGACCGGGAATTCGCTCTTGGGCATGTTCTGCACGAAAGAGTTGGCTCCGAGAGCCAGGGAAGCCAGGCCCATTGCGTTGAAAAGTATGGTCCTGTATTTCTCGCCGAGACCTTTCCTGAAAAGAGTGCCGACAAGAGTTCCTGCGACAATGCAGGCAGTATTTACAATAGTTCCTATCATTGATTTTGTAAAGATATGAATTATTCCTTAACTTAGCGACCTTCGTTGTGAAAGAACTTTTATAAAGATTATAATCATATGCCAGTCAAGTTCTACCAGAGCGAGAACCAGGTTCCGCTTGAGATGCACAAGGTGCGCGTAGTCCAGAAACTTTCCCTCCTTCCTGTTGAAGAAAGGCTCAAGAAGATCCAGGAGGCAGGCAACAATACCTTCCTCCTCCAGAACAGGGACATCTATCTGGACATGATCACTGATTCGGGAGTGAATGGAATGTCCGACCGCCAGGTTGCTTCAATGTCAATCGCAGATGATTCCTATGCAGGATCCGAGACTTTCAACAGAGTCAAGGCTGCTGTCAAGGAAGTGTTCGGTACTGACAATGTGCTCCCTGCTCACCAAGGACGAGCTGCAGAGAATATCCTGGCGGAGGCTTATGTCAAGCCGGGCATGTACACCTTGATGAACTTCCATTTCACCACCACCAAGGCCCACATCACAAGGCTTGGAGGTGAAGTGATCGAACTCGTCGACAAGAAAGGCCTCATTCCCAAGACTGACGATCCTTTCAAAGGAGATTTCGACTTGAAACTCTTGAAAAAGACCATAAAGGAGCTCGGGCCCGAAAAGATAGCTTTCGTCCGTGTCGAGGCAGGGACCAATCTCATCGGAGGCCAGCCGGTCTCTCTTGAGAACATGCTCGCCGTCACCGACATCTGCCATGAATTCGGAGTGAAGAGCGTCCTTGATGCTTCCCTGCTTCAGGACAACGTGTATTTCATGAAGATGCGCGAGCCAAGGTGCAAGTTCATGACTACCAAGGAAATCTACCATATCCTCGCCGACAGGTTCGACATAATCTACTTTTCAGCAAGGAAGCTGGGATTCTCCCGTGGGGGCATCATCACATCACACGACAAGAAGTTCACCGACGAGATGATGGAATTCGTGCCCTTGTTCGAAGGCTTCCTTACCTATGGAGGAATGGAAGTACGTTCCATGGAAGCGATGGCAGTGGGACTTCTCGAATCCCTTGACATGGAATATATCAGCCAGGGTCCTGAGTTCATAGCCTACCTCGTCGATGAACTGGACAAGTACGGAGTCCCTGTCATCAAGCCTGCCGGTGGTCTCGGAGCCCACCTCAACTGCTCCGAGATCGTTCCCGATCTGCCGCACAACCAGTATCCGGCCGCAGCAGTAGGAGCAGCCCTGTACATTGCCGGAGGTATCCGCGGAATGGAAAGAGGTACAGTCAGTGAGCAAAGAGAGCCTGATGGCACGGAACGCTATGCTGAACTTGAACTCCTCCGGCTGGCCCTTCCCAGAAGGGTGTTCACCCTGTCGCAGGTTAAATACTGCGCTGACCGCGTGAAATGGATGTATGACAATCGTTCCCTGATCGGTGGCCTGGAATGGGTCGAGGAGCCGAAGGTACTCCGCTTCTTCTTCGGAAGGATGAAGGAGATAGGTTACTGGCAGGAAGAACTTGCAAAGAAGTTCCGCGCCGACTTCGGCGATTCGTTGTAGCCAGGAATCCATCACAGCCACTTGTGTGGCATGCTTATTGCCTTTTCATGCAGGAAATTGTTTCATCATGAAAAGGCTTTTTATCATTCTGGCCATCATGACAATTTCATGTAGCCTTCTTGCACAGGATCCATACGGAAGAGATTATCACGACGACAATGGCAGGCCATTGTTCCCTTATGACGGCCCTGAGTTCATGCTTGGCCAGGATTACGTTCTCTGGCAGCCGTTCGACGACGTCATCGGCTATTCGCTCTACGGGAGCCGTTACCGCAAGGCGAAAGCAAGCAAAAACTGGGGCGTTTTCCTCTGCACCATAGTAGCTCCCATCAGCACCCTCGCATTCATAGAAGGGATTGCTGAGGAGTTGCCAGGATACGTAGTTATCGGTGCTGCCGGTCTTGGAGGAAGCCTCGGTGGAGGAATACCTCTTTGGCGCAAAGGCCGCCGCGAACTAGACTGGATGCTTGATGACTATGCCAGGCGTTATGCTCCGAGACCGTATTCATCAACCATGTCATTCGGCCCCACCAGGAGCGGCATCGGCCTGGCCCTGAACTTCTGATATCGCAGGCATCTGCACTATGACCCTCTGTGACCGCATATCACTTACTTGGCGCTATGGGAAAGGAATTTTTCTGATCGGTGCCGTGTACAATGTGGTGTGCACGACATTCCAGGCAAAGAGGTTTTCCTATGCTTTCTTGGTGGACTCCTTCATCATAAAGGCTATTGTTACCGCCATCGCCGTTTATCTGGCGAACCAGTTCAGGGCCAGGGACGCTGATTTCTTCTACATCAACTTGGGGCTCTCCCGCAGGAAATTGCTTTTCAGCGTCATCTTGGTCGATTTCCTTGCCCTCGCCCTCCTTATGGCCATCATGCATCTGGTCAATGGATAAACACAGGCTCATAGTGGACAGCGTGGTGGTCCGTTTCGGTCAGAAGACGGTCCTTTGCGGCGGCTATATCACCTCAGAAACCGGAATGGTAACCGGTCTTCTGGGCCGCAACGGTGCCGGCAAATCATGCATGTTCCGGGCGCTGATGGGAGGTCTGAAGGTAGAGAACGTAATGGTGAGCATGGACGGGAAACCCGTGGACCGGAGAATTATCGGCCAGTCCATCATATATCTTCCCCAGGGTCCATTGATTCCGGAAGGGATGACGTTGCATAGGGCATTCGATCTCTATGGCGTAAATTACTGGTCATTCGTAAACCATGCTCCCAAGTTTTCCCGTCACTATGATTCTCCCATCTATGAACTCTCCGGCGGTGAAGCACGACTGGCCGAACTGTACCTGGTTTTGCTTAGCGATGTCCCATTCTACATCTTGGATGAACCATTTACGCAAGTCGATCCTGTGAATATCGACCAAGTCAAGGCTCTTATACGGGAGCGGAGCAAGGACCATGGCATCATCGTCACCGACCATAACTACGAAGCCCTTTCTTCCGTAACCGATAACCTTTTCGTAATAGCCGATGGCTATACCTGTCCCGTCAAATGCAGGGAGGATCTGGTAAGGCACGGTTATCTTCGATAATACCGAAGAAAGCCGTGCCTTCACCATCCTGGCAGGATAGATAATATTTATGTATGACCGCTTATGAAAGCCTATTCATTCTTCAGCGATTCGACAGGGTTGGCGCTGGCCGCCCTCCAGCTCTGGAGCGTGACCACAGCCAGGGTAATGGCGGCGACCGCGATCAGCGCCATGAGGAATATCCACACCGGCACGGGCGCCTGATAGGCAAAGCCCTTGCGCCAAGCGGTCATTAGCCAGTAAGCGACGGGTGCTGAAATCACGAAGCTGGCACCGGCCATGATGAGATACTTTTTGTTAATCATCTGGAGGATGC
>CADBMD010000141.1 GCA_902795735.1 uncultured Bacteroidia bacterium | reverse complement strand
TGCGAAGTCACGTTTCCGACCAAAACCTTCCCGCAGAGTTCCGCGTCAGTTTCGCGCCAGTTCAACGTCAGTTCCGCGCCGAACTGCAAAGTCAGTGAGTTTCTTTGAAAAGATAGGTTATCAACTTCCCCTGTTGATAACTTTTTTCATACTGCAAACTTCACTACAATAACTGGAAAACGCCTTTTAAAGCCCCCCAGTTAGGAACGAAGAAAACTATTCGTTTTAAACATTGAAATACGACCAATTAAGTAAACTTAAACTTTTGGAAATCACCCGGAATTTTACTAAAATTGCACGTTTTTAGGCAAACTTTTGAAATACCCATTTGGGCAATATTGTGAGATAGTTTAATCAATTAATAAAAGTTCAAAATTATTATCATGAAAAAGAAAATGATGTATGAAGTTCCAGATGTGGAACTGATCGAGTTGAGACTCGAGCAAACAATTGCTGCCAGCCCGGGAAGCCCGGACGTTGATGGTGACGAAGAAATGGGAGAAATTTAATTGACAAAGCCATGAAAAAAGTATATTCTTTCTTTCTTGCAGCCATTGCATTAGTGGCTTTCTCTTCTTGCGAGCAGCAGGATCAAGTTATTGACAATCCTGTGGACGGTTTCAATGGAACAATCGTCTTTTCATCAGCCAAGCCTGAAATTAAGGACGATAACGCTACCAAGACTGCCTGGACGGGCTCCTCAGTCCAGTGGACCAAAGGCGATAAGATCCGTGTAGGCTTTACCCTTGATGGCGAATGGCAATCTGGTAGAACCTCAGATTCTACACCGAAGTTTTATGCCTCTGAAGAACTCAAGGAAGATGCTGACATCGCTTCGTTCTCTGTCCCTATTGATACAAATAGATTCTGGAAGTCGGTGTTGAATAATCTGACTGGAGAAATGGTTTTTTATGGTGTTTATCCATCATCAGCATGTAATTCAAGTCAGAGTAATGCTCCGGACATCAGCGTCACTGTTCCTGCTGCCCAGAAACCCTCAGCTGCTACTTTCGATGCTTCAGCCGACATCATGGTCGGTCAGACTGAGGCATTGACTGCGGTTCCTACCGACCCGGTTCTAATGAACTGGACCCGCGTCGTGGCTCTTGCAGACATTACCTTGAAGAACCTCGCCATTCCTGAGGGAGAGAATCCTCTCCGCCTAACCCTTACTGCACAGGAAGGTGCTGACCTTGTCGGTTCCCACACACTCAATGTTGAGGATAAGGTCGTAGCTGATCCCGATGGACAGACAAATGAGATTGTCCTGAACGTTTCTGAGCTTTCCATCTCATCTGATAACACTCTTGAGGTTTGGGCCGGGCTCCTTCCTGCAACCATTACTTCTTTAACCGTCGTACTTGAAACCGATGCAGCAACCTACACCAGGGAAATCACCGGCATCAGCAAGACCTTCAAGCAGAACAAGCGTAACATCCTCGGTATAAAGATGGAGGACGCCGTCAGGGTCGCAAAGGAGGAAGAACTTTGGGTTAAGAAGTCTATCACAAGTATAACGTCTTCTGATGTTTTCGTGATAGTCGGCAACAATGGTGAGAACTACGCATTGAGCAATGATAAAAGCACTAATGCTGCTCCTGAAGCAGTTAAAGTTTCTGTTTCTGGAAATGCTTTGACAGCTAATCCTACTGACAATATCAAATGGACTCTCGAGAGCACCTCTACAGGTTACATCTTCCATCCTAACGGAGATGATTCCAAGTGGTTGTATTGCACAAACACTAATAATGGTGTCCGCGTCGGGACAAATGAGGCGAATCTTTTCGTCTTAGATGCTGACAGTGGTTATCTTAAGCATGTCGGAACCTCCAGATTCCTCGGTATTTATGCTACAACTCCAGATTGGAGATGTTACACATCCTCTACAGCCACAAATATCAAGGACCAGACCTTCTCATTCTATGTGAAGTCCACAGGAGATGAGCCAGTCTTGAATCCAGTTACGATTGCGTTTAACGATCCTACGACTACAGTGAATGTGGGCGAGACCGTTACCAATGCTGCAACTGTCGATCCTGAAGGACTTGAGATTACCTATGCATCTTCTGATGAGACTGTCGCTACTGTTGATACAACCGGTAAGGTGACTGGCGTTGCAGCCGGTACCGCCGACATCACAGCATCCTTCGCCGGTAATGATGAATATGAGGCAGCTTCTGCTACATATTCCATCACCGTTAATGCGGCAGGAGAATATGCATTCACAACTATCGCTGAGTTGAATGCTCTTGTTACTTCTACTACTGCCAAGTTTACTGGAGTTTTGACTGACGCTGTGGTTTCTTTTGTTGCTGCTACAAATACTGCTATTATTAAGGATGCGACTGGATCTATTATGTACTATAAGTCGGGTCATGGTCTCAAGCAGGGGCAGACACTCAGCGGAGAAATCACGGTAGACGCTATCCTTTACAAAGAGCAATATTCAGAGATTACTTCTTTCAATGATGGTAGTGCTGAATTCACTGGCTCAGAGGCAGTGGTCGAACCTCAGGTAGTTACTCTTTCTCAACTGATCAGTGCTTATTCTTCTTGGCAGAATGCCTATGTTAAGGTCAAGGACCTCACTGTGCAGTCTCAGAGTGGTAAGAATATCTATGTTACTGATGGAACAAATACGTATGTTGTTTATGACAATACAAGTAGTATTTCTGTCAGCGCTGAAGATGTTATCACTGTAGAAGGTACCGTAACAAGGTTTATCACCTCTTCAGAAACGACTGATGAGATCAAGGTCTGGTCTGTCGATGATTTGACAATTACCCAGCATACCGCTGACACTCACACCATCTCCTTCACCCAGCCTACGGTTGGCGGAACCTTTACAGTTAAAGTCAATGGCACTGCCGTGAGCGATGGCGACGAGTACATGGAAGGTACTGTTGTAACTCTTACCGCTACTCCTGCAGAGGGTTACACATTCAATGGATGGACTGTGACAGGTGCAACAGTCAGTGGTAATACAGAGATAGCTACGTTTACTATTGGAACCAGCGATGTCACTATTTCAGCCTCATTCAAGAGTAATTCTACGAGTGGTGTTATCCTTGAGTTTTATTTCAATGATAAGACTCTTTATGGGCTAAGTAGTTGGCCAACTACAGCTCAAACATCTGGATCATCGCAGGTTTATTCTTATGATGAATCTACGAATTATAGCTTTGATATTACCTCTGGTATTTATATGGGCGCTTATAACGGAGAGAATTATTTGTTCCTAGGATCAAAGACTAAGAAAGAAAGTCAGTATATTAGTTTGCCTAATGTTGACGGTTATACTTTGGTCTCGGTAGAGGTCTATTCTCGTAATGGCGCATCTGCAAATGCCACTGGTTTGATTACAAGTGATTTGAATGGTACTGATGCCACTTCTGAGGGTGCAACAAAGATTAGTACCTCTGCTGCAACAGTATGGACAATTAATAAGTCTTCCGATAAGTACTATTTCTGCTCGAATAATACTAACTACAACGCGCAGGTAACTAAATTAGTTTTAACCTACGAATGAAGTGGATCCGGGGGCGGAACCTCCGGGGAGGGAGACCTCACAGCTAAAGTTGAGACGGGCTCAGCGGTAAAGAGCGCGACAGGGGCAACCCTGTCCGCTTCCTTTACCGGAGTCACGACTGAAAATGCGCCTCAAAATGCTGGTTTCAGGTATCGTGAGAAGAATGGGAGCTGGACGACTGTTTACACTTCTGATGTAGTAACCGGAAAAGTTTCAGGGTCTTATTCCAGGGATATCTCTGGCTTGAAAGCAAACACTACCTATGAGTATCAGGCGATTATGGATGTCAAGGATCCTTCGACAGGAGACTATGTCACCATAGAGGGGGCTGTGCTTTCATTTACGACTGATGCTGAGGGAGAAGTTAGTTCCATCGGGTACCTTGCCTGTTATGAAGTTCCATCAGTCAGCCTTTCAGGTACAGGAACAAGTGGCAAAGAAACTTATGATACGGCCCGTAAGTGGTATAGGTACAATACGAGTAATTCGATGCGTCAGGTGGCTACTCACACCTTCACATTGAACAACAATCCTGTACGTAACTACACGGTGATGCTCGATGGAGATAAGAAGGCACCTGTCTGGTGTGCATTTGCTATGCATTCAACAACATGGGCTGACAATAATGTGGGCAGGAATGAGGCTTGGACTGAAGATCCAGCATTCAGCTCAAGTTGGCAACAAACTGGGATTTCGGGATCATATAGCAAAGGCCACTTCGTAGCTTCCAATTACCGTCAGACGACTGTTAACCAGAATAAGCAGACTTTCTACTATTCCAACCAGGCTCCTCAGTGGCAGACGCGTTTCAATGACGGTGTTTGGAATACGTTGGAAAACAAAGTAAAAGCTGCTGCTCCTTCGGGAAGGGACACTCTTTATGTGGTAGTTGGTGTCCTTTATGAGGGTACAGCCAAGTATGTCTCTGGAGTCCAGATTCCCAGCCATTTCTATAAGTGCGTCATGAAATGCTCTTTCGATGCTTCCGGGAATATGACGGCTGCAGTCGGCGATGCTTACATTTTCTCTAATGAAGAGCATGCTGATGCTAGTTATGGGGATTTCAGGACCACTATCGATGCCCTCGAGCAGCGTACTGGTTTCGACTTCTTCCCACGTGTACCTAAGTCTTTACAAGATTCAGCCGAGAAGCAATCGAATCTATTGTGATCTTAGAGACTAATCATCATTATTAATATAGCAAGGCGACCTTCGGGTCGCCTTGTTAGTTATTAAGAAACGATGAAGTACGACCGCATCACCGAGTAGCATCCGCGAGATTGCTAATGACTTTCTGACGGATCAGCTCCGAAGACTTCCGAAGTCATCTCCTTCGGTCTCTTCACTTTGGCTGGTGAGACTGTTGCATACTCCCTGTGACCAGACACGCTCACCAACTGCACCAAGCCAGCCTTTCCGTGGACGTTCTGGCCTTTTTTGCTCGCGAATGTGGTTAGCGGTATTGCAGGCGGAACTTCCAGGGCTGGAAAACGGCTAAAAACTGGCCGGAGAGTTCCGTGCCGAACTGCGATGTCACGTTTTTGGTCAAAACCTTCCCGGAGAGTTCCGCGCCGAACTGCAAAGTCACATTTTTGGTCAAAACCTTCCCGCAGAGTTCCGCGCCGAACTGCGAAGTCACGTTTTCGCTAAATATCTTCCCGCAGAGTTCCGTGCTTCGACGTTGCAGCCACGATTATGGCCGGTTTTCGTGGCTGGAAGGTGGAATTTGGTCGTTGCAGCCACTGTCTCGAGGTGTTTCCGTGGCTGAAACGGGGGGTATTTCAGGTAGGTGAGTTGAATGTATCGGGGCTCAGCCTTAGCTTGCGTCCTGGTCCTCTGGATGGTCAGTCCAGTCATGCTCGATGTCGTAGCCGTTGGCCCGGATGCTTGCGCCGGAACCAATGTATTCATTCTGAGCCGCTTCTGAAAGGATCCTTGCCCTGGTGCGTTTGAACAGCCAGATGCAGAAGGCTATAAGGAGAAGGGTGATTATGAATGACAGGCTCTTGTTCAGCTCACTGAAGAAGCATAGGGTGTCGTAGATTCCGTGAAGGATGACAGGATAGGCCCACATCTTGATCTTGTCACCGCCTTTGCTGTCCCTGCGGAAATGATAGCGGGAATAATAGTAACCCATCGTTACGGCAAAGGCGAAATGGCCAGGGACGGCAAACAAGGCCCTTGTGAAAGCTACGTCAACCCAGTTGACTCCTGCACTGATCACGTACATGATGTTTTCGAAGGCGGCGAAGCCGAGTCCGACCGTGGTGGCATAGACAATTCCGTCGTAGCGTTCGTCAAACTCCGGGCAGTTGCGGAGCAGAAGCCACAGCATCAGGAGTTTGGCTGTTTCCTCTGGGATGGCTGCTCCGAAGAAGGAGATCTTTATCGCCTCCTGGAGAGTCCGGGGATCCGTGGTGTAGAATCCCATGTTCAGGAGCGGCCCCGAGATGAACGTGGATACGAGGGCTGCTATCCCTCCATAGCAGAAGCCTTTGATGATGAGCCTGGTAGGTTCCGGCTGCGTGTCTTTGTTGTAGACGTACCAGAGCAGGATGAAGGCCGGTGCAAGGGCTGCGAATGTGAGTAGTAGCATGAGGCTATCTTGTCTTTAGGTACTCGTCGATTGCTTTGGCTGCTTTCCTGCCTGCGCCCATGGCTAGGATTACTGTCGCCGCTCCGGTGACGGCGTCTCCACCGGCGAATATCCCGGGGCGGGTGGTGCGCCCTTCTTCATCGGCTACCAGACCACCGCGCCGAGTGGCCTCGAGCCCGGAAGTAGTCTTTACTATGAGCGGATTAGGTGCGGTACCAAGAGCCATGATTACTGTCTCGGTGGGAATCTCGAATTCAGAACCGGGAATCGGGACAGGGGAGCGGCGTCCGCTTTCATCGGGTTCGCCAAGTTCCATTCTGATGCATCTGAGGGCCTTGACCCAGCCCTTTTCGTCTCCGAGGATCTCTACTGGGTTGGTGAGCATCTGGAAATCGACGCCTTCTTCCTTGGCGTGGTGAACCTCCTCTTTCCTGGCCGGAAGTTCTACTTCTGTGCGTCGGTATATAATAGAGGTATCTGCACCGAGACGGAGAGCGGTCCTGGCGGCATCCATGGCCACATTGCCTCCTCCGACAACACAACATCTGGCACCTGCATGGATAGGTGTCAGGTAATCGGGCCTGAAGGCTTTCATGAGGTTGTTCCTTGTCAGGAATTCATTGGCTGAGAAGACTCCGTTGAGATTCTCGCCGGGGATGCCCATGAATTTGGGAAGACCAGCACCGGTCCCGACAAACACGGCCTCGAACCCTTCGTCGTCCATGAGGGAATCTATGGTTACTGTCCGGCCGATGATTACGTCTGTCTCGATCTTTACTCCAAGGGCCTTGACTTCGTCAATCTCCCTTTTCAGGACTTTTTCTTTAGGTAGACGGAATTCCGGGATTCCATATTCAAGAACGCCGCCAGCTTTGTGGAGAGCTTCGAATATGGTGACTTCGTAGCCCCATTTGGCAAGGTCTGAAGCGCATGCCAGACCTGCAGGCCCTGAGCCTATGATCGCGACCTTCTTGCGTGGAGAGAGTATCTCCCTTTCAGGAGTCGGCTCCGCCGCCCCAACCGCTTGCTTCACTTCGTTACGCTCCGGTCCCCCCGCCTCCGTGCCGCGGGTGGCATGTCTCTCAGGGGAGATAGTCTCATCCCCTTCAGTGGTGAATGTGTGGTCTGCGACAAAGCGCTCAAGCTTGCCTATGGCCACAGGCTCGCCCTTGACTCCCAGGATGCAACTGCCTTCGCACTGGGTCTCCTGCGGGCAGACACGACCGCATACTGCGGGCAATGAAGAATCTTCAGCGATGATGGCTGCGGCACCGGTTATGTCGCCCTCCTTCACCTTGGCGATGAACTCGGGAATCTTTATGCTGACGGGGCATGCGGCCACGCAGCGAGGATTCTTGCAATGGAGGCATCTCGAGGCTTCTCTCAAGGCCTCCTGAAGGTCGTAGCCGTAACAGACTTCTTCGAAATTATGAGCACGTACCTTGGGATCCTGCTCCCTGACAGGTACTCTTGGAATTCTCTCTGCCATATTACTTGACGTATTTTGCTTTTTCTTCAGCTTCTTCTGTCTTGTACTGTCCGAGCCTGCGCATGGCTTCGTCGAAATCGACATCGTAGCCATTGAACTCTGGGCCGTCCACACAGGCGAACCTTGTCTTGCCGGCGACGGTTACCCTGCAGGCACCGCACATCCCGGTTCCATCAACCATCAGCATGTTGAGACTTACGTCGATGGGAATGCCAAGTTTCTTGCAGGTCAACGTGGCGAATTTCATCATGATCATGGGGCCGATGGCTACCGCGTTGGTGTACACCTTGCCGTCACTGACAAGTTTTTCGAGACATGCAGTGCCGACTCCATGGAATCCGACGCTGCCGTCGTCGGTACACAGATAGAGGTTGTCACATGCGGAAGAGAGCTCTTCGGTGTAGATGAGCAGGTCCTTCGTGCGGGCCCCTATGATTACATCCACCGGGATGCCTTTGTCATGCAGCCATTTGGCCTGGGGATAGACCGGTGCGGTTCCGAGTCCTCCGGCTATGAATATGTATCTTCTTCCGGCATGGGCTTCTTCTCCTTCAGAGATGAAGGTGGAAGGATTGCCCAAGGGACCTACGACATCGCGGAAGAATTCTCCTTCCTCCTTCGAGATGATGGCTGCGGAGGAAGCTCCGACAAGCTGGGTGACTATGGTAACTGTACCTAGGTCGCGGTCGTAGTCACTGATCGTTAAGGGGATACGTTCTCCTTCTTCATCTGAAAGAACAATGAGGAACTGGCCTGGTTGAGCAGCCTTGGCTATCCTCGGCGCTGAGACGACCATCTTGCAGATGTTCGGTGTCAGCATTTGACGATTCAAGATTTTGAACATGTTTCAGGTGTCCTGGCGGACGTTATTGGTTATATCGATTAACAAAGCTAACAATTTCATGCTAAAAATCAAATTTCCTATATTTGTTGTACAATATAAATACGGACATGTAACAAATACGGATATGAACTCATTCAAGGAATTGTCCACAAACAGGAGGAGCCATAGGAAGTTTACCCAGGATCCAGTCTCTGAGGAAGATTTGAAGACAATCCTCGGAGCTGCCCTTAAAAGTCCTTCGGCTAAAGGGTTGCGGAAATGGCATTTCATCGTGACTCGCGACAGGGAAAAGATATTCAATCTTGGAGACATCCGGCCCATGGGGTCGTTGTTTGTCGCCGGAGCTCCGGCAGTCGTGGCCGTGCTCGGTAAGCCGGATGAGCAGGAGATGTGGATCGAGGATGGAGCTATTGCAGCGGTTTCGATGCAATATCAGGCTGAGGACCTCGGACTCGGCTCATGCTGGTGCCAGGTAAGAGGCAGGATGAGCAATGAAGATTCTGTCACCGCTGAGGAAAAAGTAAGGCAGATACTCGGGATAGACAATGAATATTCAGTCTTGTGCCTGATCGCGATCGGGCATCCGTACGATGTCCGGCAGCCCCAGAATGACAATGCATTGAAGTGGGACCAGGTGGAATGGAAATAAAACCGATAGCATACTTCCATTCTCCGTTTCCTACCAAGTTCGGAGTCCCGCGTCAGGCAGGTCTGGCACGAAGTCTCCGGGGCAAGATCGTATTCGAGCCGGCTTTCCGTTCCCGGGAAGCTGTAAGGGGTCTTGAGGATTTTGAATACCTCTGGCTCATCTGGGGCTTTTCAGCAAATGTCAAAGAAGACAGGCCAGGCAAGGAACCCTCGGACAAGACTTCTTTCAAGGCTACGGTACGACCTCCACGTCTCGGAGGTAATGAAAGGGTAGGGGTTTTTGCCAGCCGTTCTCCATTCAGGCCGAACCCGTTGGGTCTGTCATCAGTGAAGCTGGTGTCTGTCGATCATGACGCCAGGGATTCTGACGGCAAGCCTTGCGGTCCGGTGATCGAGGTGGAAGGTGCCGACTTGATGGACATGACACCAGTCTATGACATCAAGCCATATGTTGAATATGCCGACTCCCACCCAGGCGTCAGGTCCGGCTTCGTGGACACTCATGACAAGAAGACTCTGGAAGTGATTTTCCCACCGGAAGCATATTCATCCGGCCTGGACCTTGCTGTCCTTTCCGAGGTCCTTTCCCTGGATCCGAGACCGAGCTATCATGATGATCCTTCCAAGGTCTATGGCATGTATTTCGGAGGTCATGAGGTGAAATTCAGGGTTGAAGGGAATGTGCTAAAAGTCGAAGGAATTGAATAAATATGTCAAATTCGTTCGTTTTATTCGCTTAAATGTTACGAATTTGGAGATAAGGCTTGATTTTTATGAAAAAATGTAATATATTTAAAGCATGAACGAAGAAAATTCTCAGAAAGGCAACATCCTGATAATAAACACAGGATCCACAACCACCAAGCTCGGATATTATTCCGATGGCAAACGTGTGTTTGATGAGAAACTGGAGCATACTGCCGATGATGTCGCAAAGTACAAGTTCATCATGGACCAGAGCGACATGAGGCGTCAGGCGATAAAGGATTTCATGCAGTCCAGGGGAATCCCTCTTGAAGATGTGGACATAGTGATGGCCAGGGGAGGCCTTTTCACACCGGTCATCACCGGAGTCTACAATGTCAACCAGGACATGCGGGATGTCCTTATCAGCTGCCGTGACGGGAATCATGCATGTAACCTGAGTGCCGTTCTGGCTGATGACCTGGCAAAGGAAATCAATGACATAAGGGCGGCTAAAGGTTTAAAGCCCCGTTTCGGGACCACGACCGCCTATGTGGCCGATCCCCCTATGGCCGACGAGATGCTGCCCGAGTGCAGGATGGGAGGAATCCCCGAGTTCACCAGGAAGACCTTGTTCCATGCACTGAATTCAAGGGCTATCGTCCGGAGGTATCTCAGGGAGCATGGCCACAAGACAAATGACGTGACCGTCGTCGTAGCCCACATGGGCGGGGGAGCCACGATTTCCCTGCATCGCAACGGCCGTGTCCTGGATGTGAACCATGGACTGGGTGGGGACGGCCCCATCACCCCGGAGCGTGCCGGAGGATGCCCTCCGTTTGAACTGATCGATATGTGCTTCAGCGGGAAATACACTAAGGAAGAAATCAAGAGGAAGCTTGTCGGACGTGGTGGAGCGGTCGCTTATTTCGGCACGAACAGCATGCTGGAGGTCGAGAACATGGCGGCCGAAGGGAACGAACTGGCAATCACTTTCCTCAAGGCCTATGTCCTGAACATCTGCAAGTACATAGCAGCCATGTCCGCTACTGCAGACGGGAAGGTGGATGCCATCCTACTTACCGGAGGCATAGCCCACAGCAAGAAGCTGATGGATGACATCAAGGCAAAGATAGGATTCATCGCTCCAGTGGAAGTGTTCCCTGGGGAAGATGAGATCAACAGCCTGGCAGAGAATGGCTACATGATACTTTCCGGCCAGACCAAGATCCACACCTACAACAAGGACAGGCTGATCGAAGATTGACATTGGATAGCTTTTCTAAACGCAATATGATATGGTAAATATAGATTGGAACAAACTGTCTTTCAGCTACACCCAGACCAGGACCCTGGTTTACAGCCGCTGCATCGACGGACAATGGGAAGAACCGGTCGAAACCGAGGATTTCAACCTGCCTCTGAATTCATTCGCAGGTGTTTTCCACTACTCTCCGGCTTGTTTCGAAGGTCTCAAGGTATTCAGGGGAGTTGACGGCAAGGTCAGGATGTTCCGTCCTGACATGAACGCCAAGCGCATGGCCGAAGGCGGAGCCTATCTCGACATGCCTTTCCCTTCCGAGGAACTGTTCATCGACATGTGCCTTCGTTGTGTACGTGGCAACATGGAGTATATTCCGCCTTACGAAGCATCAGGGGCTTCGCTTTACCTCAGGCCAGTGCTGTTCGGAATCAATCCGCAGCTGGGCATCCATTCAGCAGAGGACGTCATGTTCGCGGTCATGTGCTCGCCTGTGGGTACATATTCAGGAGCAAAGAGCCTGACACCTGGCACTGCCGTGATTTCAAGGAACTATGACCGTTCCGCGACCCATGGCTCCGGTTACCATAAGCTGGGGGCCAATTACGCCCAGTCCCTCCATGCCTACAACATCGCACATGGCCAGGGCTACCGCGAACTTCTGTTCCTGGATTCTTCAACCAAGACCACCATCGAGGAATTCGGCTCGTCCAATTTCTTCGCGATCAAGGGAGACACTTATGTGACCCCTCTGTCCCACAGTGTTTTGCCTTCCATTACCAACAACAGTCTCCGGACGGTTGCCTCTGAGATGGGTCTCAAGGTCGAGATGCGTCCCATCCGTGTCGAGGAACTGGCAGAATTCGACGAGGTCGGTTCCTGCGGAACCGCAGTGGTCATAACTCCGATCTGTTCATTGGACGACAAGCCCATCCTCGAAGGCGCGGAGATTACCCGGCGCTATACCATCGGTTCCCCCGAGAAATGCGGTCCGGTCAGCGAAAAGCTTTACAGGAGGATCATTGGAATCCAGAAGGGTCTTGAGGAAGATACCCATGGCTGGTGCCTTTTCATTGACGAATGAGAGACCTTGACGAGATAGAGGCGATCCTTCAGCAGGGAAGCATAGAGGAAGCGATACGGTTGCTTGATGAATATATCTCATCTTCCGTGGTTCCTTCCGACAGGGCCTACTATCTCCTCGGGAACGCTTACCGCAAGCTTGGGGACTGGCAGGGTGCCATCAACAACTATCTGGAAGCGATGGAGATAAACCCGGAGAGTCCGGCCAGGAACGCATATTCCATGGCCAATGATATCCTGGATTTCTACAATAAGGATATGTACAATCAATAATCTTTTATATTCAAGGAATTATGGCTAAAATGAAAGGAGCGACCGTCGTCGATACCGAGAGATGCAAGGGGTGCAATCTCTGTGTCGTCGCGTGTCCGCTTGACGTCCTTGCGCTGACCACCAAGGAAGTGAACCACAAGGGTTACAATTTCGCCCATGAGGTTCTCG
>CADBMD010000140.1 GCA_902795735.1 uncultured Bacteroidia bacterium | reverse complement strand
CCACAGTTGTCTTTCGGATAATCTTCTCCGAAATAATTGAGCAGCAACTTCCTGCGGCACTGGCTGGACTCTGCGTAAGCGACTGTCTCCATCAGCAGCTGCCGGCCTATTTCCTGTTCGGAGACCGGTTTGCCCAGCATGAATTTCTCCAGTTTCTGGATGTCCTTGTAACTATAGTACGTTATGCAGTCGGCGCTTTCGCCATCCCTTCCCGCACGGCCGGTCTCCTGATAGTAACCTTCGATGCTCTTGGGGATGTCATAATGGATTACGAACCTGACGTCCGGCTTGTCGATACCCATTCCGAATGCGATGGTTGCCACTATCACCTCCACATCTTCCATCAGGAAGCGGTCCTGGTTCTCCGCCCTGGTCTTCGCATCCAGGCCCGCATGATAGGGCAAAGCCCGTATTCCATTTATATTCAGAAGATTGGCTATTTCCTCGACTTTCTTACGGCTAAGGCAGTAGATGATTCCGGACCTGCCTGGATTCTGCTTTATGTAGCGGATGATATCCTTCTCAGGATCGACCTTGTCCCTGATTTCATAATAAAGGTTCGGCCTGTTGAACGAAGACTTGAAGACGGTGGCATCCATTATGCCCAGGTTCTTCTGGATGTCATTCTGGACTTTGGGAGTGGCCGTGGCGGTCAATGCTATGATAGGTGCACGTCCTATCGTCTGGACCATGTTCCTGATACGCCTGTACTCTGGCCTGAAATCATGTCCCCATTCGGAGATGCAATGGGCTTCATCCACGGCATAGAAAGAGATGTTGACCTCTTTAAGAAGTTCCACATTCTCTTCCTTGGTCAAAGACTCCGGAGCCACATAGAGCAGCTTGGTCGCTCCCGAAATGACATCCTGACGGACCTCCTGCATCTGGGCCTTGCTCAATGAAGAATTGAGGAAATGGGCGATCCCGCTCTGTTCTTCGACAAAGCCCCTGATGACATCGACCTGGTTCTTCATCAACGCTATCAAGGGGGAGATGATCACGGCAGTCCCGGGCATGACCAGGGCTGGCAGCTGGAAGCACAGGGACTTTCCGCCGCCCGTCGGCATAAGGACGAAAGTGTCCTTTCCTTCCAGAAGGTTCTTGATTATAGCTTCCTGGTCGCCTTTGAAGGCATCGAAACCAAAGAAAGTCTTTAGCTTTGAATATACAAGTCCGGGGTCAAACTCCATGTCGATGTTTATTACTCTCTAAATTTAGCGAATGTTTTCCACAATAGCAAGTAAATTGCTCTTTAAAAAAATGTTAATGTCAAGATTTTTTGCGATATTTGCGGGACTTTCGAGTTTCCGGACCGTGGCTCGGAAACTGATAGACAGATAACTTGTAAAATTCAATAATGGTTATGAAGACATTCAAGATTATTGCCGCGATTGCAGTCATGTCTGCTGCCATCGCATGCAGTTCCAACAAAACATCCGTAGCTGGTGTTGAGGGAGCTCCTTCCAAATCAGAAGTCGACACCGTCAGCTATCTGATGGGAATCAACTGGGGTTCTATGATCAAGGGTTACAACCTTGGAGACCTTAACTTCAACGAAGTCAAGAAGGGTATCAACGATTTCCTCAATGCAAAGGGCAACCAGCGTGACACTGACTTTGTCAAGCAGTTCAAGATCAACCCTGAGGAGATGAACCGCATCATGCAGGAATATATCGACAAGAGGACTGCTTACACCGCAGCCATCAACAAGGCCGAGCAGGACAAGTTCTTTGACGGAGTCAAGAAACTTGACGGAGTCCAGACAACCGAGAGCGGACTGGCCTATCTCATCAAGGAACCGGGCAATGGCAACAAGCCTTCCGAGCAGGACACTGTCTATGTCCACTACAAGCTCACCCTCAAGGATGGTTCCACCGTCGAGGAGGTCGCCGAGACCCAGCCTTCTGTCATGCTGATCCTCAACAGGGTCATCCCTGGTTGGACCGAGGGTCTCCAGCTCATCGGCGAAGGTGGCAAGGCTACTCTCTATGTTCCTGCAGAACTCGGCTATGGCGAGCGTGGTGCCAACGGTATCGAGCCCAACTCTCCCCTCGTGTTCGACATCCAGCTTGATTCTGTCAAGCATTTCGTAGAGCCCGAACCTGAGAAGAAATAAAGCCAGTCGACATGGCATCATTGGAAATAGAAGGCAGGATTGCCAGGAAGTTCCCCAAGCAGGAAGGCCAGGGCGCAAGAGGTTCATGGATCAAGCAGGATTTCCTGCTCGAATTCATGGACGGTAATTTCTCCACCCAAGTCTGTTTCACATCTTTTGGATCCGACAAGGTGGCCGAACTCGACAGGTACCAGGTCTCGGATGAGGTCAAGGTGTCTTTCAACCTGCGTGGCAGGGAGTACAATGGCAAATGGTACAATGACGTGCGTGTCTGGAGGATTTCTCCTGTCTCGCAGGCCGCTCCGGCAGCTCACCAGGCCCCGGCAATGGGTCAGGGCGCCCAGATGGTCACGGATCCAAATGGCCAGGCTTTTCGTCAGGCACCATCCGCCCAGCAGATGCCGCCTGCTCCATCGCTAGAAGATATGCCTTTCGGCGATGACAGCACATCTGACAACGACCTGCCCTTCTAGTTTCACCGAGCAACAGCTAGTTTGATATAGCAACAGCTAGTTTTACAGAGAAACAAATGACAGAGACTGACCCGCAATGAGTCAGCCTCTTTCTTTTCATCCCGTCACAACCACACGGCCTTAATCGTGGATCACATGCAAAACCCAGTGTTAAGAAATGGAAGCAAGTATGTAGGATCGTGGGGAAAGTATGTGTTGCGGTAGTGTCTGCAACCCACTATAGACTCTACACATCCAGACTAGCAAAGGAAACTTCTCCTTTTCTTCGCCTCAGGAACGGGGACATTTGACGAAAACGTGACTTTGCAGTTCGGCACGGAACTGTGCGGGCCGATTTCGGCCGTTTTTCTGCCCCATGAGTAGCGCCTGCAATGCCGCCAACCTCATTCGTGAGCAAAAAGGCATGAAACGTTCACATGCGGTTAAGAATCGTGCAGCTCAATCCAACGGATTGAAGGGTCACGGCGCCACCAGGTGAGCTGGCGCTTTGCATAATGACGAGTGTTGCGCTGCACAATGCGGATGGCCTCATCCAGATCATAAGCACCATCAAGATAAGAGAACATCTCCTTGTAACCGACAGTCTGTAGCGCCTGACAGTTCCGGTAAGGAAGCAAGGACCGGACTTCATCTAAAAGGCCGGCATCCATCATGGACAGTACTCTCCGGTCAATCCTGGAGTATAGCTCATCACGCGAACGCATGAGGCCGACCTTCTCTATCTGGAACGGCCTATTTTTCCTCACCCCGGTCTTGAAAGAAGAGAGCGGCCGCCCCGAGACTTTCAGCACTTCAAGCGCCCTGATAACCCTCTGGCTGTTCTTCGGATCGATCCTTGAGAAAGTCTCAGGATCACGGGCCTCAAGCTCGGAAGCAAGAGCATCTATCCCTTCGGCTTCAAGCCTGTCCCAAAGGTCCTTGCGCACAGAAGCATCACCATCCGGCAAATCATCCAGTCCGTTGCAAACGGCATCGATATAGAACATGGAGCCGCCGGTCATGACCAAAGTTTCATGACCGTCTTCAAACAACTCATTTATCAGCGAGATGGCCTCCTGCTCATAATCCCCTGCAGTGTAGCTACGGTCGACAGGAACAGTCTGGATGAAATAATGCTTCACCGCTGAAAGCTGTGAAGCATCAGGAACCGCAGTCCCTATGGACATTTCCTTGTAAATCTGCCGGGAATCGCACGAAATCACCGGAGAACCATATTCAATGGCCTTGGCGATGCTGAAGTCGGTCTTTCCTACGGCGGTCGGCCCCAGGATTATGACGAGCCGGCGGGACATACCTTTAACAGCTAGAAATCAAGGTCTTCAGTACCATCGAAAACCTCTTTCCCATCCTCGTCGTCATCATCGTCATCATCATCGTCATCATCGCCAGCCTCCTCGATGGGAGTGGCCGTACCTATGCTCCAGTCTGGTTTCTGACCAGGAAGGTGACGCTGAGAGTCCGGAAGATCCTCGAACGCGACATAGCCGTTTTCGAACTCGATCGGATTCGGACCTTTCACATCGACGATGGCAGGAAGCGTGCCCTGACCTTCTTCCACACCTTCGAAAGTGACTATGACACTCTTCTTGTTGGGAACATCGTAAAAATATATGAAAGACGACACGCCGGCTTCCACAGTCTGGGAAACAGTGAGATTGTCAACGGTACCATAGCCAAGGTCGAACAGGCCATATCTGCCTACAACACCTCCAGCCTCATCCAGCGCCTTGAACATTATGAGCTGATCCTGGGGAAATTCCATGTCGGCACGCATCTGTTTGTGGAACTGGTAAAGCGTAGTCCGGCCGTCCATCCGGTAAACCCTGTAGAATCCTTTGATTCCTGCAAGCGTAACTCTGAATTGATAAACCATAAAACTCAAATAGTTATTCAAAGGTACAAAAATTCCCGCCTCGTTGCAAAATTATGTGAAAAACACTAATTTCGTAGACCGGAAATGAGTGCTCCCGAAAACACTATCAAAGACTCCTACAAGAGCATACACGGCCCCGCCGAAGGTCTGTTCAAGGACAATGGCAGCCGTTTCATCTCATTTGCATTCCCTGTAGAATCTGAAGAAGAAGTCAAAGACATCGTCAGTGGCTTGAAAAAGAAATACCACGATGCCAGGCATCATTGCTATGCCTACAGGCTGGGTTACCTTGGAGACAAGTTCAGGGCTAACGACGACGGGGAGCCTTCTTCATCCGCCGGTCGCCCTATCCTCGGCCAGATTGATTCGAGAGGGCTCAGTGACACCCTTGTAGTGGTCGTAAGGTATTTCGGCGGAATCAAACTCGGGATTCCCGGCCTTATCCGCGCCTACAAGACTTCCACTGCGGAAGCGCTGGACAAGGCTGGGACAATGGAGAAGATAGCCGGAAGCTGGCACAGCGTACAGTTCGGCTACGACAAGATGAATGGTGTCATGAAAGTACTGAAGGACATGGACCTGCGCCAGAAAGACCAAAGGTTCGACAACGTCATGTGTTCTCTCAGGGCCTGGGTGAGGCTGTCTGCGCAGGAAGATTTCCTGAAGAGGATGACCGATGCCGGGGGCACCATATCAGACGAGCCAACCATATTGGAAGAACCATAATATTCACATAAGAACATGCCTAAAAGTCTTATTTCTATCCAGGATTTCTCAAAGGATGAGATTCTCCACATCCTGGACGTCGCCCGTGAGTTCGAGCAGAACCGCGAACAGGATTTCCTCAAAGGGAAGGTAATCGCCTGCCTTTTCTTCGAACCGTCAACAAGGACGAGACTGTCCTTCGAGTCCGCAGTCAACAGACTGGGCGCCAGGGTGATCGGATTCCCCGACAACCGCAATACCAGCCAGACTAAAGGAGAGACCCTCGAAGACACGATCAAGATCGTCTCAAACTATGTCGACATGATCGTGATGAGACATCCGGTAGCAGGAGCCGCCGACATCGCTGCATCCGTCGCATCTGTCCCAGTCATCAATGCGGGCGACGGAGCCAACCAGCATCCCACCCAGACACTGCTGGACCTCTATGCCATCCAGAAGACACAGGGGCATCTTGAGAACCTGAATATCAACATGGTAGGAGACTTGAAATACGGTAGGGCCGTTCATTCCCTCGTCGAGGCCATGCGTCATTTCTCTCCGCATTTCGTCTTCACCTCCCCCGAAGAACTAACAATGCCCAGGAAATATCTTGAGATGCTCTCGGCTGCGGGAATCTCCTACAAGGAGACTTCCAGGATCGAGGATGGGCTCAACGACTGCGACATCCTCTACATGACGAGGGTCCAGCAGGAGCGTTTCCCCGACATGGATGAGTATAACAAAGTCAAGGATGTCTACCGCCTCACCGCATCGATGCTCTCCGGAGTCAAGCCCGGGATGAAGATTATGCACCCGCTTCCCAGGGTGAACGAAATCGCTACCGATGTGGATTCCACTCCCTATGCCTACTACTTCCAGCAGGCGGGCGGAGGAATGTATGTCAGGATGGCTATCATCTCCTACCTTCTCGGCTACAGGTAAGTGAAAATAAATTAGCTTTATACTTTTAATTTAACTAACTTTACTGCGGATTAGGTTTTGAATCTAAAGAAAATTAATAATTAATGAATAAAATTGCAATATTATGAAAAAGGTCCACGTTTTCAACGCCGGCCCCTGCCTTCTTCCGCAGGTAGCCATTGACAATGCCATAGAAGCCCTTAAGGATTTCAAGGGCACCGGTGTATCCGTCCTCAGCATTTCCCACCGCACCAAGGAGTGGGACGAGACAATGGACGAGTGCCGCGCCCTCTGGAGGGAGCTCCTGAATATTCCCGACACACACGAGGTGGTTTTCCTCGGAGGCGGCGCCTCCCTTCAGTTCCTCTATGTGGCGATGAACTACCTTGAGAAGAAGGCCGCCTACCTGGAGACCGGAGTCTGGGCGAAGAAGGCTCTCAAGGAAGCCAAGGGTATCGGCGAAGCCTATGCGCTCGCAAGTTCCGCCGACAAGAACTATTCCTACATCCCCAAGGGTTACGAAATCCCTACCGACATAGACTACTTCCACATCACCACCAACAACACCATCTACGGTACCGAGAT
>CADBMD010000139.1 GCA_902795735.1 uncultured Bacteroidia bacterium | reverse complement strand
GAGCAGTATCCAAGGATATTTCAGGGCCAACAGGCACTATTTCTACGACCTCGAAGACACTTTCGCAAAGTGTGGTGCAAGCGAAGAGGACATGGGGAGGCTTAGGAAAGCAATCGATGACTGCATCGTGTACAAGGGCTCTACTCCATCATTCCTGGAAGAATTCGACATCAACACATACTCCGGCCTGAGCATGTACATCCCATGCGGCGGTACTACCCTCCTCAACTCCATGTTCAAGGATGAAGAGTGGAACAAGGCTGTCGGACTTGTCAAATAAATTATTTATTCATATCTTTGCCAGCCAATTAAAAACGCCCCTGCGTTTTTGGTGCAATGGGGTTCCGCGAGTGCGGAACTGAGTAACACATTTTAAACAACATCAATGAAGCATTTTGAACTTAACGGCAAGGTCCGCCAGGTCGGAAACAAGGCCGTAATCAAAGCGATCCGCAGGCAGGGTCTCGTTCCCTGCAACCTCTATGGACAGGGAATGGAGAATGTCCTCTTCACAGTCAGCGACAGGGACCTCCAGGGAATCACCAACACTCCTGCATCTTTCATCATCGACATCAAGCTTGACAATGGCCAGAACTACATGGCAGTCGTCCACGAGCTCCAGTTCCATCCTGTAAAGGACAACTGCCTCCATGTCGATTTCCTTGCAGTCAGCGAGGACAAGCCTATCGCCATCAATGTTCCCGTCGTCGTCAGCGGTCACCCCGTGGGCGTCCAGAAGGGTGGTAAGTTCGTCCTTGTCTCAAGGTCGATCCGTATCAGCGCCCTCATGAAAGATCTTCCCGACACTCTCAACATCGACGTAACGAAACTCGACATCGAGAAGAGGATCGTTGCCGGTGACATCAAGCTTGACAATGTCAATGTGGTCTCCCCCAAGGACACCATCATCTGCACCGTCAAGGCCACTCGTCAGATGTCAGCCACAGCGAATGATCAGGAAGGTTCTGAGGAGGCTGCTGAGTAAGAGACAGTCCCAGGAAGATTGTGCAGGTATGAACTATCTTGTCGCTGGATTGGGTAACATCGGCGCCGAGTACGCTTCTACCAGACACAATGTTGGATTTATGGTATTGGATGCCTGGTCTCAGGCATCCAATGTCACTTTCAGTACCGAACGTTACGGCGACATCGCCCAGGTTTCATTCAAGGGAAGGAAGTTCTACCTGCTGAAGCCATCCACCTACATGAATCTGAGCGGCAACGCTGTCAGGTTCTGGATGGGGAAGCTCAAGCTTCCGAACGAGAACCTGATAGTAGTCTGCGACGACATAAACCTTCCTTTCGGCACGGTCAGGATGCGCAAGAGCGGGAGTGACGGAGGTCACAACGGCTTGAAGGACATCGAAGCATGCCTCGGTACCAATGCCTGGACCAGGATAAGGATAGGAGTCGGCAACGATTTTTCCCGCGGAGGCCAGGTTGACTATGTCCTGGGAGCTTTTTCAGAAGAGCAGAAAGATGGTCTTCCACTCATCTGCGACAAAGTGATCGAAGGGATCAGGAACTATGCCACCATTGGTCCCGACAGAGCTATGAATTTTCTCAACACGAAGGCAGAAAAACGGAATTTATAGCCCTCAAAGCCCAAATTATCCGTGATTTTTTGACCGGAATGTTTGTTTATTCCTTTTTTTTGCATAAATTGCAAAGCGTTAAAGTAGCATTTAGCAAGAGAGTTATAACATTTTATAGTTTATCTGTTCACTAAAATTTTTTTAACATGGAAAAGCTTGTTGCACAAATTAAGAACGAGATTGCCGATTTCGTCAAGAATGCTGACGATCAGGTCGTAAAGGGAAACAAAGCTGCCGGTGCCCGTGCCCGCAAGGCCGCTCTCGAACTTATGAAGGACCTCAAGGAGTTCAGGAAGGTTTCTGTAGCAGAGGCTAAGAAGTAAGTTCCATACTATTCCTTTAAAGCGGCTGCCATCGAGGGGGCCGCTATTTTTTTTTGATGGGACACAAGTATTCCTACATAGCTACTATCATCCTGGCAGCCATCTTGTTAAGCGGATCTTCCGCCATCAAAGGCTCTTTCCGGATCTATCAGCCGGACGGAACGTCCTTCATGGCCGTCCTCAAGGGAGACGAATTCGGGAAGGTACTCATGACAACGGATGGCTGCGCAGTCATCAAGGATGATGATGGATTCTACAGGTATGCCTATTTTAACCCGGACGGTTCCAAGGAAAGCAGCGGCTACCAGGTCGGAGTGGGAACTCCTTCACTGGTTCTCTACAGCTGCCGGAATATTCCTTGGAACATGATCAGGCAGAAAGCCTCGGTCTCAAGGCAGGAGAGAAGGGTTCGCTCCATCGCAAAACCTGTCACTGCCGCTACCAGGTCTGCATCAACCCAGTCCAGGAACTGCCTTTTCATCCTCGCCCAGTTCCAGGATGTTTCTTTCATGAATGAGAGCACACGTCGGCAGGACATCATGAACATCGTGAACAAGGAAGGGAGCAACAGTCTCCTGGACTATCTCAATGACCAGTTCCAAGGAAGCTACGAGTTCCATTTCACTGTCGGACCCATAGTGACCCTTTCCAAGGACCATGACTACTACGGCAAGAACAACGAGGACAAAGCCGGGCAGGATCTCCGCCCGCAGGAACTGGTAAGGGAGGCCTGCATACTCTCGGATCCATTCGTTGATTTTTCCCAGTTTGACGATGACGATGACGGAATCGTGGACAATGTCTTTGTCATAGTGGCAGGAAAAAGCGAAGCTGAAGGAGGCGATCCGGATTGCATCTGGCCACATCAGTGGTATGTTCCCAACCTCGTGCTCGACGGCACCAGGGTATGGACATATGCCCTTTCAACCGAATTGACCGTCCAGAGCCGCAACAGCAACGGACAGCTGGTCTGGGGACTGACCAACATAGGAACGCTTTGCCATGAATACAGCCACACTCTCGGCCTTGTCGATTTCTACGACACCGACGAGGAAGGCAGCGGAGGAATCTCGAATGGCATGTGGGGTTCTACCGATCTCATGGATTCAGGCAACTTCAACAACAATGGAAAGACTCCTCCGTACTACAATGCGGTGGACCGTGAGATCCTTGGGATTGGAAGACGCGAGACCATGGATATCGGGGCCTACACCCTGGAACCTATCAACGAGGAGGGACATTACCTTATCCTAGAGAATCCGAATGATTCAGCTGAGTTCTTCCTGTTCGAGTGCAGGGCGCAGAGGGGCTGGGATGCTTACATAGGCGGGAGCGGCCTGGCGATCTACCATGTGGATATGAGTAACAGGAAAGCCGGTTGGTCCGACGATGCCGGCAGGGAGGTTACCGCACAGTACAGATGGGAAAACGATGAGGTGAACTGCAATCCGAAGTTCGAGTGTGCTGACATGATGGAGACTTCATCTTCGGCCATCAATGTTTCACAGGCATTTTTCCCTTACAGGACAGTCAATTCATTCAATGGCAATTCTTCTCCTTCGTTCACTTTCAACGATGGGACGCCGTCTCCATTGGCCATTGCGAATATCACAAGAAGAGGCACGAGCGTTTCTTTCGTAGTCTACAATAGTTCGGAAGTGGTCCCGAACGTTCTCGGGCTCAAGGCCGAAGTCTATCAGGATGCTGCAATCGTCACTTGGCAGTCGGATGTTCCGGACTTCACAGGCAATGCCAACGTCTCGTGGGGCGAGACTTCTGGGAGCAGGAAGTCGGTTGTGGTGGAGCCCTATGATAATGGGATGTATTCACTGACTCTCGAAGGCTTGTCCCCTACTACTCCCTACACTGTCGAAGTTTCTTTCGAGAGGAACAGTGTCACGGGAGAAATCGCCGTTTCCGACTTCTTGACGAAGGCCAGCCAGGATGGGAGAAAGCCTTTCATCTATCTTGAATATCTTTCCGGCAGCCGCCAGGGTGGGAAATTCCTTCCGGGGACAGGACTGCCGCTCCGGGTCTTCAATGCTATCGGCAGCAGTGTCAGCTGGACCTATGATGGCAGAAGTGTAAGTCCTGACGGGAGTGGTTACTTCCATCCTTCCTCCTCAGGAACGTTGAAAGCTGTCGTGTCAAGGCCGGATGGCACCAGGGATATCCTGGCTAAAGAAATAGTTTTTACGCAATGAGAAAGTACTGTCTGTTTTTTATCTTGGCAGCTTTGTGTCTGTCGTCCTGTTCCAGGACATTGGAGCCGGACAGTGGATTCGTTGCCAGCCGGGATGTCCAGCTTAAAGTCGCCGGTCAGGTCATCTACACCTATGATCCTGTGACGTGGCAACTGGGGTTCAACCGGGAGACCTGTGAATTCAGGGCTTTGGACGACGGGATGAACAATTTTTTCTTCGTGACTTGTTCGGGGGTTCCTTCTTCGGTAGGTCAGAAGCTGGAGGCTACTGTCGTGTGGTCGTCGGGGAGTTCGACTCAATCCGTCAAGGGGAAATTCGAGGTTGCCAAGGTCCAGGGGGACACCTATTGGCTTTGGTGTGGGGACAAGAAGGTCCAGGCCGGGGTGACTGTCGTAGTCCTGCGGTAACCTATAGACTCACCTCCCACAGCCTCGTGGCACTTATATCTCAGATTATCATTTGATTAATAGAAAGAGGTTGCATCGATATTAATGCAACCTCTTACCAGTTATAGCCTTATAATTAATCTATAAGATAGCCGTCACGCCTTTTGGAGTTGGTGTAGTTCGCCGAGGGTGGCAGTGGTTCAGGAAAGTGCTTGTAAAGTACTAGTAGCTCTGGGCGATGGCGATGAAGTCGTCGGCCTTGAGGGCGGCACCACCGATGAGTCCGCCATCGATATCCTTCTGGGCGAAGAGTTCCTTGGCGTTGGAAGGCTTGCAGCTTCCGCCATATAGGATGGTAGTGTCCTCTGCAACGGTCTGGCCGAACTTGCCGGCAAGGACCTTGCGGATGCAAGCATGGATTTCCTCAGCCTGCTCGGCGGTAGCGGTCTTTCCGGTACCGATAGCCCAGACGGGCTCGTAGGCAACGACTATCTTTGCCATTT
>CADBMD010000138.1 GCA_902795735.1 uncultured Bacteroidia bacterium | reverse complement strand
TGGTTGACGTTGTACATCATGTAGTACTGTCCATGATGCTTTACGACGAAGGGACCCTCGATCACCTTATGTTCCTTGTCCATCCTTTCCCAGGAATGCGGCCTTGAAGCAAACATCTCTATCGCATCGCCCGTAAACTCGAAACGTTCGTTCATCGGGCGCCCCCAGATCACGTTGCCGTCCGTGAATTTCACCATGTAGAGATACACCCTGCCGTTGTCATCCTGGAAGGCCATCGGATCGATGCGGTTCTGGAACCAGTGCTCTTCGCAGGCATCCTTGTAAGGGCCCTCCGGGGTGTCTGACGTGGCATGGGTGATGTGGACGATATGCCTGTCCTTTCCCCAATAGTTGGCACTGAAGAGCAAGTGGAACTTGCCGCCGATGTACGTCATGTCGTTGGCGTGGATCTGGTTGTTCCCGGCCCCGGTCCCATGCGTCCATTCGTTGTCCAGGTCGAAGGCATGTACCCTTGTGTCCCAATGGACCAGGTCCGGGCTGACCAGGAAATCTCCGTTGGTGGAAACTCCTCCTATGTAGTATTGCCCGGCCCAGCGGAGGACGCCGCAGTCGCTGATTCCTTTTATGACGGGGTTGTCCACGACCTGTGCGGACAATCCGACAGCGGTCGCCAGGAAGGCGACCGCTATGGAGCAGAGATGTTTTCTCATCGTCATCTTGTTGGTCTTAATTGACTTTCTTGAATGTGAATCCTGTCTTCATGCCATCGTAGGTGTCGGCAAGCTTCCCTACTGCCGAGAGGGTGGGCTGGCTGGACACCAGGCCGGCAACCTGGACGACATTCAAGAGTTTGCTGGAGTCGAAGGTCACGGCCATCTGGTCGCCTGCTACCGACAGGTACGCGGTAGGCAGGGGAAACAGAGGAGTCTTCAGGGTGATTTTCTTCTCCTTGTCGTCAAAATCGTAGGTACCGTTGAATGTCCGTCCGCCGACAGTGTAGATGCAGGTGTTGTCCTCCTTCAATTCCAGGGAAAAACTACCCGATTTGAACCCCAGCATGTCGTAATAGGGAGAAATCTTGTCGGCCACTCCCTGGCTGGCGACGACTCCTCCGGCCTTTTTCAGCAAGTTTTCACTTTCGAACTGGATGGCCGGTTCATCGTAGGTCCATTTTCCGACAAGGGCGGTTTTGGTGGTACTGTCATAGAATTGCCCGAGGACAGATCCGAGGATCTTGACAATGGTGGCAGCAGTAGATGTTTTCTTGCGAAGTCCAAGGGCAGAGCCGATGGAGTTCACGGTCTTGATGATCCCGCAACCAGAAACCGTCAAGGCACAGCACAGGAGGGCGGTCGCGGCAAAGCGATACCTCTTCATGTCTAGGCCTCCTTGTCGTTCTTCAGGCTCTGGATTTTCTGTTTTGCAGTGTCAAGAGCATCTGCGGCCTTGTCCTGAAGGTCGGCAGCCTTGTCCTTTGCCTCGGCATATAGTTCCTTGCTCTTGTCTGCAACCTTTCCGGCGACCTCTGTTGCCTTTACCTTTGCCTCAGCGTAAGTTTCCTTTGCATCTGCGTAAGCTTCCTTGGCTTCCTCGGCAACTTTCTCAACAAGTTCCTGTGCTTTGTCAACGGCCTTGTCGGCGGTGTACTGGACTTTCTCCTTGAAGGTTACTTTTCCGTCTCCATTCAGATCCCTGGGATCCAATGTCTCTTGGGTTTTGTTCTCTTCCATGATTTAAAAAGTATTGGTTGATAGATCATTCTTTTTCTTTTTTCTTCCCTGCGACAGCTCCGGCTCCGGCGGCGACAAGAAGGATCAGCAGGATGGCGGAAGAAGCCCTTGATGTCTTCTCGCTCCATGAATAAACCTTCGGTTCGAAGCGCATGACCAGGTCGTGTTCTCCGGCAGGGAGTGTCGCAGCCCTGAGGACCCAGTCGGCCCGGAACAAGCCGATGTCTTTTCCGTCCACGGTGGCTTTCCAGTCAGGATAGTAGATCTCGCTGAAGACTGCGGTGCGGTTGATACCGGAAGTGTAGTGGTAGTGGAGTTCGTTGGGGGTGTAGCTTGTCATGAATATGGTGTCGCGCCCTTCGGAAGGTCCAGGGACTGTGACGGGGTCAGTGACGATGGCGGTGGTCTTCAAGTCGGTTGTTGCTATGAGGCCGATCTCCTCGTCCGGATTGGAAGCCTTGACGAAGCCATCCACGAACCAGGCGTTGCCGTAGGCTTGCTTATTTACTGCCGGGGGCATTTCTCCACCCAGGATTAAGTATTTGGTGTTGAGGGCGGAAAGCATTTTCAGCTCCGGCAGAGAAGCTTCCACTTCTTCAATGGTCTTGGCGTTTTTAACCGAGGCACCTATGGACATGATTTCTGCGGACAGGTATCTGTCGATCAGGTCCTGGTAACGCTGGAGCTTGGCAGGGCTGTAGCCTCCGATGCTCTTGTGCCAGTAGGGATTGAAGGTGTCATTGAATATGTCGGCGCTCAGGTCTGCCACCCTGTAGGAAGGCGAGGTGTCTTCGAGGATGGCCTTGTCCACCGGCCTTTGGTTGAAATGGCTGCCGAACTGCCGTGGTGTGGTGAAACTGTCAGAATTGAGGTACCGCTTTCCTGTCGAGAACATATTCACAAGGACGAGCAGGCATATTCCTACCATCGCTTCAGTCCTTCTGGCTTTTCCGATGCCGGGGTTGGTGGCGTAGGATTTCGGAGCGTTCTTTGGGACGCTGTAGGCCCAGAGGATCAGTCCGAATGTCAGCAGGATGATAATCATCGACCAAAGGGCATCGTTGACAAGCAGATGCCGCCTGTCGGTCTTCAAGGCATCAACGATTACATCCTGCATCCTGGAATCAGAAGCTCCGGAGAAGGAACCGGCTATCCCGGGCATCAAGATGCAGATGAAGCAGAATCCTGCCGTCAAGGCAAGGGCGATCCATCCGGCCTTGAGGAATTCCTTCTTTGAATATTCTTCCTTGAGGATCTTGTCCAGGACCAGGAATCCCATCATCGGCAGGGTGAACTGGAGTACGATCAGGGCCATCGAGACTGTCCTGAACTTGTTGTACATCGGGGCGTGGTCGAAGAACAGCTTGGTGAACCACATCATGTGGTTGCCGACAGCGAGGAAAACGGCTAGGATGGTTGCCGCAAGAAGCCACCATTTTTCCTTCCCCTTGTAAAGGAAGAGTCCAAGCAGGAACAGGAACACCGAGATGGCGCCCATGTACATTGGACCTGCAGTGAACGGCTGGGGACCCCAGTAGAATGGCAGAGACTTGGCGATTTCCTTTGGATTACCCTGTCCGGCCTGCTTGAAAAGTTTCACTACTTCAGACTTGTCCGGGTTGATGGAGCCGGCAGATGACCCTCCGTTGAAGTTCGGTATCATGAGGTTGGGCAGTTCCTCCCAGCCGTAGGACCATGCAGTGGCATAGTCAAGCTGGAGTCCGTCGTTGTTGATTTCCCCTCCTTCCGGGTGGGACAGTTCGGATCCCCCCCTCATGGTGTACTTGGTGTATTCATAGAGGGGTGCAAGCTTGATGGCGTTGGTTCCGATCCCGACGAGGCCTACGGCCAGCAGCAGGAATGAAGCGGCGAAGAATCTTCCGATTTTCTTCCTCCCCTCTTCCGATGAAACCAGGTAGATGAAGAAGACCAGAACGAAGAGGAAGATCATCAAGGCCAGGTAATAAGTGATCTGCTGGTGGTTGGCCTTGATCTGGAAACTCAGGGTGAGTCCGAATAGGACGGCGCCGAGTATGGCTCCCGGGAGCCATTTTTTCCATCCTCCGGAATCTTTGCAGGCGCTCTTGTAGGTGAATATCACGGCAGCGAGCACCCATGGCAGCAGGGCTATGGCCTGCATCTTGGTGTTATGGCCTACCTGGATGATCTGCAGGTTGTAGGAGCAGAATGTCACGGCTATGGCTCCTCCTATGGCCAGGAACTTGTCTATTCCCAGCGCAAGCATCAGGAGGAAGGCTCCCAGAAGGGAGATGAAGAGCCAGTTCGCAGGCCTGCGTCCAGTCATGAGCAGGTTGTAAAGAGGCTGGGTCCAGTCGCCTTGGCTGGAAGGTTGGAAAGAGGTGTTGGGCATTCCGCCGAACATCGCGTCCGTCCACCTTGCCGGGTCGTCCGGATGCTCTGCATTCCATTGCTTGGTCTCCTGGGCCATGCTCATGTAGCCGGTGATGTCGCTCTGGTTGACAATCTTTCCGGAGAGTACCTGAGGCACGAAAGCATAGGCTAGAGCCAGGAAGAAAAGGACTATTCCTGCATAGGTGAGTATGTTCTTGAGTGTCTTATTCATGATTCGTTATTTCATTCAACAGGTTGGCGAGCTGCCTGGTCAGGCGTTTGCGTGAGTAGCATGAGATGTCTGAAGAATTGTCCCTGAGTTCATTGTTCTTGAATTCTTCCCAGCAGAAATCAATCCAGTTGCGGATTTTCTTTTCATCATCCCAGTCATAGACGACTCCTGAGCCGGTGTCCCGTACGATCTTGGCCATAGCACCTTCCGTCTGTCCTATTCCCAGGACCGGCCTGCGGGATGCGAGGTATTCAAATAATTTCCCTGGCAGGACAGCTTCGTACTCGGGCTCTTTCCTGAGGGGAAGGATGAGCAGGGATGCATTGCGCTGTTCCTTTACCGCGACTTCATGGCTTTGGTAGCCGAAATCTTTCAGGTTTTCAGCCAGGTCTGCAGCCTTGACGGAGTCGATGATTTCCTTGTCGGTCTTTCCTACAAGCCTTATCCTCAGTGCCCTGCGGAACTCCTCGTCGGAAGCGCATTTTTGTCCCAGGACTTTCCAAAGGGTCTGCGGATCCCCGTCCGAGGCGAAAAGTCCGGTGTGGGTTATGTTGAAATATTCATCCTGTTCGAAGTCTTTCCGGAAATCTTCATCATCGAAGCCGTTGGTAATCAATTCCACCGGAGTCTCGGTCATGGCCTGGAAATCCTTCTGCACCATCGGGGAGACGGAAATGACCCTGGTGGCTCCGTCCAGAACCTCCTTTTCAAGCTGGTGATGCTTTTGTTCGGACCTCTTTGTGAGTCCCAGATGCTTGAAATAGAACATTTTCGTCCATGGATCACGGAAATCCGCCACCCATGGGATACCAGTTTCACGGGATAGTTTCAAGCCGATCAGGTGCATGCTTTGGGGTGGGCCGGTGGTGACGATGGCATCCACCGGATGTCCTTTGAGGTACTCTTTGAGGAACCTGACGGAAGGGTGCAGCCACATTATCCTTGGGTCCGGGATGAAGAAATTACCCCTGATGTAAAGGGAAAGGCGTTGTTTCCAGGATTTTCCGCCTCCATTGATAGGATTCACTTCATCCTTCGATGCTCCTGCACCTGTAAGCGTCTTCAAGTCGGTGGAACTGCCCTTGCCCATCAGCTTGCGGTAGATTCCGTAGGGCTCCGTGATGTGCCTTTTGACAATCTCCGCTTCTGGGGGGATCTCAGCTGCAAGGGTCTTGTCGACCGTGGTCAGTTCCGGATTCTCCGGAGTATAGATCACCGGCTGCCATCCTTCGGAAGGCAGGTACTTGGCAAACTTGACCCATCTCTGTACTCCGGAACCTCCGGATGGCGGCCAATAGTATGTGATTATGAGGACTCTTTTCATTAACCTTCAAAAATAACAAAAAGAATGTAGTTTATGAAGCTATTGGTGCCTAAAAATCTTGAGCCTGACCTTGAGCCGTCTGTCATGGCTGGCTTCATAGCGTCTGAGATGTCCGTTCCGGCTGGCATGGATCTTCCCGGTGTCGGAAATCGTTCCATTCGAAGAACAGCGGAAGTTCCAGCCTTCCATGGTGTTCTGCAAGACATTCCTGTCCAATGTTGGGGAATATTCATTCTCTCCGTCGAATACCATGGCGGGAAGAGCCAGGACCTGCTTCCCTTCACCCTTCAAAGTCATTGAAAGGCCTCTCCGGGAAAGGCGTGAGATCCAGACCGATCCCTTTCCATCGGTCATGACCACCTTGCCTTTGCCGGCGGAAACGATCTCGAACTTGTCCCATGAAGGAGCTATGGCCAGGGGACCGTCGTTTTCCAGGTCCAGCTTGTAGTTCGGTTTCCTGACCGAAGGACAGGGGGAGGCGATGGCAACGGTGGGAGGTGCCCCCTTCTTCTGGACACGACCGATTCCGGAAGAATCATATTCACCCTGGGCATCCCAGTCGAACTGGACGGTGTAGCCCCCTGCGTTCATGATTATCCTGTGGAAATCCGGGGAAGTGACGAAAGTCGAGCGCTTCTCCCGGTGGCTTGAAGGGCTTATGGAATCATCGGCGAACCGCCATGCAAGATAGGCCCATGAAGCGGTAGTGACCATGTATTTGTCGAAGTAGGCATATTTCTCGCAGCCATAGCCGCTTTCGGTAGGGTAGCGGTTCTTGACATGATGGACTGGGTCCTGGGAGAACCAGTACATGAGCGATTCCGTGGCCCTTGCCGCGGCCGCTTTGAATCTTGCCGCTGCCTGGAGGTCGCCCAGGTCTTTCATCCAGGAAGCATAGTATTCACACACTGCGGCATAGAAAGCGTCGTTGTGAAGGAACTGGTTGCTGCGGCCTCCGTAAGGGATCTCTCCGGAGACAGACTGCATCATCAGGGTGTAACCGGCGCTTTTCATCAGTTCTTCTTCTATGGCTTTCCTGGCAGGGCCGTCATAGCCGAAATCCAGGGCGGCCATGTACTGGAGCCTCGTTACCAGGTCGTACACCATTGGAGAGTGGGGATCCCTGTACATTCCGTTTTCGTCGAAGAAGCGAAGCTGGTCCCCAAGGTAGAGGTCGGCATATTCACGGTCACCGCCTATCCCGGCCATGAGGCGGGCGCATTCGCTGGCTGCCCCGAAGACGCACCAGTTCCTTGCGACGGAGTCTCCCGGACTGGGGCGCACAGAGTAGATGTCTTCTGCCTTCATTCCTGTGAGTGCGCATCTCCACTCATCGGTCTTCTCTTTCGGAAACACTGCGGCCTTTTCCAGTTCCACGATGCAGCAGACGACTTCTTTCACGGCGAAATCGTTGCCTATTTCCCCGATCTTGGAATTCTTCTGCCTTGCAAGGGGAAGCTCCCTGACGCAAATGTCCATCATCTCCTCGAAAAGGCCTTTCTTTTCCGTCATGCGTCCTTGTGAGACCAGGATGCCAAGGTTAGCTGTGAGGCGGGCATAGCCGTGTTCGGTGATACCCTGCCTGTCAACCCTTTCAATGTATTCTCTGATCCTTTCCGGGGAATATGCCTCCACGGAGCTTTGCATGATGTCGAGATAGACTGAGCGTCCGGTTGAGGTATGGGCTCCCATGCTTGGGAAAAGGCACAGGAGAAGCAATGCTGCGGAAAGTATTTTTTTCATATCCGAGGAGATTGTCAGACTCCGAGTTCATCCTTCATCGAGCGGAGGAGGTCGAAAGCCTGAAGGGGTGTCATGTTGTTGAGGTCTGCCCCGGCGAGCTTGTCCCTAAGCGATTCCAGGGTAGGGTCGTCGAGCTGGAAGAAGGACAGCTGCAGGGATCCGTCGCTTTCGAGAGTTCCGGCCTTGGTCTGTACCGGCTTCTTTATCTGGCCTTTCCTGGAACTTACGAGATGCTGGGAATCGTTCATTTCCAAAGCCTTCAGGGTGTTTTCGGCACTCTGGACTACTTCTTTCGGCATGCCGGCCATCCTGGCGACGTGGATTCCGAAGCTGTGGGCCGTGCCTCCCTCCTTGAGTTTCCTGAGGAAGATGACCTGGGTGCCGACTTCCTTTACGGAAATGTGGAAATTCTTGACACGTGGATAGAGTTCTTCCAAGTCGTTGAGCTCATGGTAGTGGGTCGCGAAGAGGGTCTTCGCCCCGTGGCCATATTCATGGATGTACTCCACTATCGCCCTGGCAATCGACATTCCATCGTAGGTGGAAGTGCCTCGGCCTATCTCGTCCAGAAGGACCAGCGACCTGGACGAAAGGTTGTGGAGGATCATCGATGTCTCCAGCATTTCCACCATGAACGTGGATTCTCCGCGGGAGATGTTGTCGGATGCTCCGACCCTTGTGAATATCTTGTCGCAGTAGCCTATCCTGGCGCTGTCGGCAGGCACGAAGGATCCGATCTGGGCAAGGAGCACGATCAGGGCTGTCTGACGCAGCAGGGCTGACTTACCGGCCATGTTCGGACCGGTGAGGATTATTATCTGCTGCTTCTTGTCGTCCAGGTGGACATCGTTGGGGACATATTCTTCGCCCGGAGGCATCAGAGTCTCGATCACCGGATGGCGCCCGCCCTTGATGTCCAGGGATTTCTCTTTGGTCACTTCCGGCCTGCAGTACCTGTTTGCAATGGCAAGGGCCGCGAAGCCTGAAAGGACGTCCAGCCTGGAGATGATGCGGCAGTTGGCCTGGATAGAGGGGATGCTTTGCTGGATCTTTCCTACCAGTTCTGCATAGATCCTGGTTTCTATCGCATAGATCCTGTCCTCGGCGCTGAGTATCTTTTCTTCGTATTCCTTAAGTTCTTCGGTGATGTAGCGCTCCGCGTTCACCAGGGTCTGCTTGCGGATCCATTCCGGAGGGACAAGGTCCTTGAAGGTGTTGCGGACTTCGATGTAGTAGCCGAAGACATTGTTGTAGCCTATCTTCAAAGAGGATATTCCCGTGCGTTCCGCTTCGCTTTGCTGAAGTTTCAGGAGGTAGTCCTTTCCCCCGGAAGATATGTCGCGCAGGTCGTCCAGTTCTGTGTCCACTCCGCGGCCGATGACAGGCCCTTTCCCAATAGCGGCGGCTGGCTCAGGATCCATCGTTCGGACGATTTCGTCGAGAAGCTTCGAACAGTCTTTCATCCCGCCGGCGAGTTTGCCAAGGGCTTCTACGCCTTTATCCTTGCAAAGGCCCCTTATGGGTTCCATCAGTTTCAGTCCACGGCCAAGCTGCATGACCTCCCTCGGAACTATCTTCCCGGTTGCCGCCCGGGAAATGATCCTTTCCAGGTCGCCGATCCCTCCGAGGTATTCCTGCATGGCCGTCAGGTCTTCTTCGGCATCGATGAAATGCTGGACGACATCGTAGCGGCTGTCCAGTTCGGAAATGTCCATCACGGGCATGGCAAGCCAGCTTCTCAGGAGCCTTGATCCCATAGGAGAAGAGCACTTGTCGATGACGCTGACAAGGCTGACTCCTTCGCCGCTGCCTGAGGAATTGAATATTTCAAGATTCCGCATGGTGAACCTGTCCATCCAGACGAACTTCTCTTCATCGATCCTGGAGATCGAGCAGATGTTCTTCAGGTCGGTGTGCTGCGTCTGTTCCAGATAGACCAGGAGAGCTCCAGCCGAACATATTCCCAGAGGGAACTTTTCTACTCCGAATCCTTTGAGGGATTCGATCTTGAACTGTTTCTTGAGCCTTTCCACGGCAGCTTCATGGACAAAGGCCCATTCGTCCACGGATGAGACATAGAGGTTGGCCCCGTACCTTTCCCGGACGCCTTTTTCATACCCTCTCTGGACCACGATTTCCTTCGGATTCAGGGAGGCGAGGAGGGTTCCTATGTAGTCGAGGGAGCCTTGCGCCACCTGGAATGATCCTGTGGAGACATCCAGGAATGCCGCACCGCACAGGTCTTTTTCAAAGGTGAGCCCTGCGAGGAAATTGTTCTCTTTCTGGTCGAGCAGCTGCTCGTTGAAGGCTATCCCTGGAGTGACAAGCTCAGTAACGCCTCTTTTTACGAGTTTCTTGGCGAACTTGGGGTCTTCCAGTTGGTCGCAGACAGCTACCTTGTAACCTGCACGGACAAGTTTCGGAAGATAATTGTCCAGAGCGTGGTGAGGAAAACCGGCCATCTCGACATGGCCTTTGTCGCCGTTTGATTTCTTGGTGAGGACTATCCCAAGCACCTTGCTGACAAGGACGGCATCGTCCGAGTAGGACTCATAGAAATCGCCCACCCTGTAGAGAAGCACGGCTTCAGGGTGTTGTGCCTTCACAGAGAAGAACTGCTTGATGAGAGGGGTGTCCTCAAGAACTTTCACTCGCGCCATCTTTTCCTGTTGAAAGAATTAATGCTTTTCATTTTCCCGGCTTTCCCGTCGATGCCCGGAGGACAGTCTTTCGGGCGGCTTCCCCACGTGGAAGGTTTGTCATCCATCACGAATTCGACGGTGACATCTCCTTTGAACAGAGTCTTGCCCCGGAAATAGTTTTTCTTGTATTTCCTGCCGTTGACCCTTACTTCCTTTATGTAAGGCTTTCCGGCTTCGTTCCCCTTGGCAAGTATCGTCAAGGTGCCGTCTGCATGGCGGAGCTTCACGTTCTTGAAAAGGGGCGATCCGATGACGAAGATGTCCTGGCCGTGAGTGACCGGATAGAATCCCAGGGCGCTCATTACGAACCATGATGACATCTGTCCGGTGTCGTCATTCCCGCACATTCCCTGGGGAGATGTGTTGTACTGGGTCGTCAGCACTTCCCGGACTCTTTCCTGGCACTTCCAGGGCTCTCCGGCGTAGTTGTACATGTAGATGACATGGTGGACCGGCTCATTGGTGTGTGCGTACTGGCCGACGAACCCGAACCGGTTGGTTTTCTGTGCAGTCCATGTGACTTGTTCCCCTATGGGGGAGTTGAACAGCGAATCCAGCCTTTTTATGAAGGGGGTCCTGCCTCCCATGATGTCCATCAGGCCATAGATGTCGTGCGGCACGAAGAATGAGTACTGGAAACTGTTCCCTTCGCAGAAATCCGAGACCTCCCCGTAGCCTCCGTCGTAAAGAGGGCTGAATCCGGGTCTCCACTGCCCATTGGAATCGCGTCCTTTGGCATAGCCATCTTCAGGATCGAACACATTGCGGTACCATCTGGCGTATTCCATGTATTCCTTGTAGTCTTTCTTCCTGCCGAGCATCCTTGCCGCCTGGGCGATGCACCAGTCGTCGTAAGTGTATTCAAGGGTCTTGGAGGTTGCATGAGTCTCAAGGTCATACGGGATGTAACCGTACTGGCGGTAGAATCTGGCTCCGCGGAATTTCCTGCAGAAGAAACCGAAAGTGTCCCTCTGGGCGGAGGCTTCCATGGCATCCAGCAGGGAGTCGGCCGGGAAGTCCTTTATCCCCCTGGCCAGGGCTGATGCTATCACGGGCATTGAATGGTAGCCGGTCATGCACATGTTTTCCTCACCGTTGATAGCCCATATCGGAAGTTGTCCGCAGTGCTGGAAAAAGGCAAGGAAAGTTTTCATCAAGTCGGCTGTCACATCCGGACGGAGGATGGACACGAGAGGATTCTGAGCCCGGAAAGTGTCCCAAAGTCCGAGGACTCCACCATAGTAACGGAAGCCGGCCTTGTGCGCCTTGAAATCGCTGCCCCGGTACCCTCCGTCCACGTCGCTGTAGAGCTGGGGATACATCAGTGCGAAGTAGAGGCTGGTGTAGAAGAGATCCTTCATGTCTGAGTCCTCATCCTCTATCGATATGGCTGACAGTTCCTTGTCCCAGGCAGCCCGTGTTTCCTCGCGGACCTGGTCGAAATCCTTGTTTCCCAGTTCAGCTTCCAGATTCGCCAGGGCTCCTTCCATCGAAGCTGAAGAATAGCCTACCTTGACGACCAGCGGTCCATCGCCGTCTCCGAAATCAAGGATGGTACGGACATCTCTTCCGGTGACATCGTCTTTTCCGGATGGAATCCTGTCCAGGAATACCTTGAAGCCCTTGATAGGCTTGTTGAAACGGGCATGGAAGCAAGCGTGTTCTTCCGGGGACCAACCTTCCGTCACCCGGTAGCCTTGGACATTGTATTCGTCAATTATCCTCAGGCGGCTGACCATAACGGTGTCGTGGAACTCCTCGGGTACCGTGGTGGCACGTGAGGCATTGCCTCTCTTGAGGTCTATCGTGAAGTACTGGCGGTCCCCCTTCGGATAGGTGTAGCGGTGGATTCCGCAGCGTTCCGTGGCGGACAGTTCGGCCTTGATGCCGAAATCCAGCAGGTCAACCGTGTAGTAGCCGGGTTCGACATACTCCCGGTCATGGCTGTAGGAACTCTTTATGTCATCAGGATAAGTGGCCGGATCCTTGAAACGCTTTCCGGCAACCGGCATCACGCAGATGTCCTGCATGTCTCCGCCGCCGTTGCCGCAAGCATGGGAATGGCTGAAACTGAGGATGTCAGGATGGGAATAGTGATAGCCGGATGCGATGTAGTAGGTGTCAGGTGCGAGCTGTACCATCCCGAAAGGAGCGACGACGAGAGGAATGATCCTGCCGTCAAGGTCCGTACCCATCATTCCATGGACATGGCTGGTGGGGCGGTCGTCCTGGACTGGCTGGCCGGCCACGAGGTTTGATGCAGCGATGCAAAGAATTGCAATTATGGTGGAGAACATCGTCTTTTTTGGGCAAAACATTAACAAAAATAACCAAAATTTTCTATTTTTACATGTTAAGAGTAAAACGACAAAAACTAGCCATACTTATGAAAGATTCGCTTAAATTTATCTTGTGCCTGGTGTTGGTGGCAGTCTGCTTGCCCTCCGCTTCTTTTGCTGCAAAGAAAACCTGGACCCTTTCCTCTCCTGACGGGAGACTGAAATCAGAGATCAAAGCCGATGGCAAGGTGACATATTCAGTGACCTTCGACGGAAAGGAAATCCTCTCTCCGTCGGCGGTTTCTATGACCATCGGAGACGGCACAGTCTTCGGGACCGGCAAGGTCTCCAAGGCAACTTTCGCGAAGCATGAGGAAAGCATTCCCGCCGTTGCCTACAAGAAGGCCGTTGTCAAGGAGTCCTACAATTCAGTCACCCTGGCTTTCAAGGATTACTCTCTTGAGTTCCGTGCCTATGACAATGCCATTGCGTACAGGTTCATTTCCACGGCTAAGAAGGGAGATTTTATCGTGAAATCCGAAGAAGCGGAATTCAATTTCAAAGATGACTGGACCGCCTGGGTTCCTTATGTACGGGACGGCGGATCTTTCGAAGATCAGTTCCGGAACTCTTTCGAGAATTATTACCAGCACATAAAACTCAGTGAATGGGACACTTCCCGTCTGGCTTTCCTTCCGCTGGTCGTGGATGCCCCTGCGGGAGTCAAGGTCATGATAACAGAGTCCGACCTCAGGGATTATCCCGGGCTTTACCTTCTTGGGAAGGGTGGGAAAACCCTTTCCGGAATGAACGCGCCCTATCCGAAGACGGTCGAACAAGGCGGACACAACAACCTTCAGGGTGTCGTCAAGACCCGCGAGGATTTCATTGCAAAGGCTTCTGCAGGGCGTAGTTTCCCATGGAGGATCGTGGGTGTCTTCGAGGATGAGAAAGACCTGACTGATTCAGACCTCACCTGGCTGCTTGGAACCCCGGCCGACAAGACTGTCGACTGGAGCTGGATAAAGCCCGGAAAGGTTGCATGGGACTGGTGGAACGACTGGAACATCTACGGAGTCGATTTCGAGGCCGGAATCAACAATGCCACTTACAAGTACTACATCGATTTCGCTTCCAAGAATGGCATTGAATATGTCATCCTCGATGAAGGCTGGGCTGTCAACAAGAAGGCCGATCTTTACCAGATCGTCCCGGAGATCGACCTTGAAGAGCTTCTGGCCTATGCCAAGGCAAAGAACGTAGGTCTTATCCTGTGGGCAGGGTACAAGGCCGTCGACAAGGACATCGAAGGGATATTCAAGCACTATTCCGAGATGGGTGTCAAGGGATTCAAGGTGGATTTCATGGACAGGGACGACCAGCTTGTCATGCAGTTCTACGAGAACGTTGCAGCCATAGCAGCAAAGTATCATCTGCTGATTGATTTCCATGGAGCGTTCAAGCCTTCAGGCCTTGAAAGGACTTACCCGAACGTCATCAACTACGAAGGTGTGGCAGGTCTCGAACAGATGAAGTGGGGGGCCTCTGAATACGACCAGGTGACTTATGATGTGATCATTCCTTTCGTCAGGATGGCTGCTGGCAGGATGGACTACACCCAGGGTGCGATGATAAACTGCACGAAGGGCATGGCCTATCCCAATAACTCCACTCCGATGAGCCAGGGTACCCGTTGCCGCCAGCTGGCTGAATATGCCATCTTCGAGGCTCCGCTCACGATGCTCTGTGATTCTCCGTCCAACTACATGGCTGAACCTGAATGCACCGACTTCATCGCCGGATTCCCGACAACATGGGATGAGACTGTCCCTGTCTGCGGAAAGATCGGTGAATATGTCGCCATAGCCCGCAGGAAAGGTAACGACTGGTACATCGGCGCCCTGACAGACTGGAACGCAAGGGATCTCGTCCTTGACCTGGGCTTTATCGGGAGCGGCAGGATGACTGTTTTCCAGGATGGCGTGAATGCCCACAGGGCAGCCCAGGACTACAAGAAGACATCAGTTGACATTCCTCTTGACGGGAAAGTGCACATCCATATGGCTCCCGGAGGAGGCTGGGTGGCCAAGGTGTCGAAGTGATGTCGTTGATTTGAAGAAGAAGGTTTATGAACAGGATAATTATGTTTGCGGCTCTATCCGCCCTGGCCTTGGTACTGGGAAGTTCCATGGCCGGAGCGAAGAGCGAGGACTTGAGCGTGATGACGTTCAATGTCCATGGAAGCGCCGTGGATGAATCAGGGGATTTCAGCTGGGTTTCCAGGAAGAAAGGCTGCCTGAAGGCGATCAAGAAGTTCGACCCCGATGTGATTTTCCTTCAGGAGGCCTTCGCCTACCACAAGGCTGACCTCATCAAGGAATTCAAGAAGCATATGCTCGTGGACCGGAGCGCCAAACCCGGCACGGTCGACCAGGCCATCCAGAACAATGAGAATCCCATCATGTTCAGGGCGGACAAGTTTGAACTGCTCGACTATGGCTCTTTCTGGCTCAATGAAGACCAGACTGAAGACAAGGTCGGCTGGGATGCCGTAAAGCCCAGGAATGCCACTTGGATCAAGCTTCGTTACAAGAAATCAGGAGTCATCTTCTTCTGTTTCAACACGCAGTTTGATCCGGGAGATGTTTCAGGCAAGAAAAGCTCCGAGTTGCTTTCAGACAAGGTGAAGGAGATAGCCGGGGTCGATGCCAACGTGATTGTCGGCGGCGATTTTGCCATGTCATCATCCGACAAGGCGATAACTACGCTCACATCTTTTGTCAAGGATGCGAATTATTCGTTGAAGAAGCCTGACACCAGAGCTTCTTTCAACGGATTCGGCAAGACGGGCTCCTTCCAGCTTTGGCCTGACCACGTCTTTTTCCGCAAGGCTAAGCCTACATCCTACGAAGTCGTGGACAGCAAGAAATTCGGTCCAAAGTTCATCTCGAACCATTATCCTGTTTACGCAGAGTTCGAAATCCCGATCCCTAAAGGGAAATAATCCTATCCGGCAGTTTCTGCCAGGGTCCGGGCCAGGTCTATGAAGGCCAGGCCGTCCGGACGGGTTGAGAGAGCGGCGGGCTCGCCGGAATCTCCACCTTCGCGGATGCTTTGAACGATCGGTATCTGTCCAAGGAGAGGGATTCCGTATTTTTCCGCCATTTTCTTTCCGCCGTCTTTGCCGAAGATGAAGTACTTGTTGTCAGGTAGTTCTTCCGGAGTGAACCACGCCATGTTTTCAACGAGGCCGAAGATCTTCCGGTTGATGTGTTCGTTGCGGAACATGTTCACGCCCTTTTCCACGTCCGAGAGGGCGACGTCCTGAGGAGTCGTAACTATCAAGGCTCCTTCCATGGGGATGTCGTTGACAAGGGAGATGTGGATGTCTCCGGTTCCCGGAGGCATGTCGATAAGCAAGAAGTCCAGGACTCCCCAACGGACTTGAAGTATCATCTGTTTCAAGGCATTGCAAGCCATCGGGCCCCTCCAGATGAGAGCCTGCCCGGGTTCTGCGAAATAGCCTATGGACATCCATTTTACCCCGTATTTCTCAATGGGAAGGATGATTTCCTTGCCTTCTTCTGATTCTTCTGCTGCAGGGACTTCGTTTTCAGTTCCGGTCATCAGGGGGACCGAAGGTCCGTACACGTCGGCATCGGCAAGCCCGACCTTGTAGCCAAGACGGGCAAGGGCGACAGCCAGGTTGACAGCGACCGTAGATTTTCCCACACCGCCCTTGCCGGAAGCTATCCCGATGATGTGGCGGACATTGTTGACTTCTTCAAGTCCCAGATCCAGTCCGGACTTCTTCTTGGGAGCCTCTTCCTTGACGATGGCCTTTACTTCCACTTCAGTCCCCTTTGGGGCATTGCGGATAATCGTGGCCCTGGTGGCACCGACAAGATATTCAGTCAGAGGATCTCGCCTCTTGGGAAAGGCGAGGGTGACGATTATTTTGCTGTCATTGACGGAGATGGAATCCACCATCCCCAATTCTACAATATTTTGGCTCCCTTTGGCGGGATGTACCACCTCCAGGAGCCAGGTTTTGATTTCGTTTTCGTTCATTATCTGACGATATTCATTTCATTCAGGAGATAACCTGCACCGCCGAACTTGTCCATCAGGAAGAGGACGTAACGGATGTCCACGCAGATGCACCTCTGCAGGTCAGGTTCGAACATGACGTCGCTGGACATGCTTTCCCAGTTGCCGTCGAAGGCAAGGCCGATAAGTTCTCCGTCCGCATTGAGGACAGGGCTTCCGGAGTTGCCGCCGGTGATGTCGTTGTTGGTCAGGAAGCAGACCGGCAGGTTGCCGTCAGCCATTGCGTACTGACCATAGTCCTTGGCATTGTAAAGCTCCTTCAGCTTGGCAGGAACCTTGAACTCGTAGTTGTCGGGATCCTCTTTCTCCATGACGCCCTTCAGGGTGGTGAAGTACTTGTAGACAAGGGCATCCTTGGGTGAATATGGAAGCACGCTGCCATAGGTCAGCCTCATCGTAAAGTTGGCGTCAGGATAAGTAGCCTTGCCCTTCTGCCATTCAAGAAGGCCGGCGGTGAAGGCCTTGGAGCCTTCCCTTATGTCATCGGCGCCGGCATTGGCGGCAGGCCTGCGGCCTCCCATTCCTCCGCCGAGTCCCATCTTGGAATATGTCATCAGCAGGGAGTTCATCAGCTGGCCGGTAGGATCTTTCTGGATGGCCTTGAAGCCGTTGGCTTCAACCGCAGCCTTGAGCTTCTCGGGGGAGGTGAAAATGCTGTTGTCGTAAAGATCCTTGACATACTTGTCGATGTCCAGAGTCTCGAAATCGCCGGGGAGGGCTGTCAGATAGTATTCAGGCTTTGCTTTTTCGCGATAGTACTTGAGCAGGGCGGCAGCTTCTTCACGGTCGAGAGGCTCATAGTAGTCCTGGTATCTCTTGGCCTGTGATGCTATGGCCGTCTGGAGGGCGGAAGATGAATCCTGACCATCCCTGATGGCTCTTGCCATGGCATTCTGGATGCCGCTGGAAAAACCGAGAAGTTCGATGTTCGCTACAGTCTCACCGATGAGTTGCATGTCGAGGGCGGTGGTGTTGGCTTCAACCCCCTTCTTGATTTTTTCAAGTGCATCGCCATATTTGGCCTGACGCTTCTTGTTCTTGCCGACCCACTTCATGAAGTCAGCCTCTTTCTGCTGTTCCTTCTCGATGATTCCAAGGTTCTTGAAGGCGAGCCTTTCTCCCTGCCATTTCTTCCAGCCATTGGCGCTGCCAGCATACTTGTTGGCATATTTCAGGCGGATTGACGGATCTTTCTCCATCCATTTCCACATGATGTCCTGGCGAAGGGTCCTGGCATCGATGGAGACAGCCTGACGGTCAAGCATGGCCTTCAGCTGGGCCTCTGTCTGGAACCTCTGGGTGCTTCCAGGATAACCCATGATCATGGAATAGTCGCCTTCCTTTATTCCCTTGAGGGAAACTTTCAGGGACTGTGCGGGAACATAAGGCTTGTTGGCCGGGGAATATGCGGCGGGCTCATTGTCCGGACCGGCATAGACCCTGAACATGGAGAAGTCGCCGGTGTGGCGGGGCCACATCCAGTTGTCGGTTTCTCCACCGAATTTTCCGATGGATGCCGGAGGGGCTCCGACGAAACGGACGTCTGTGTAGACCTTGTAGACGATCAGGTACCAGAAATTCTCGTTGTAGAAAGAGGTAACTGAAATCCTGCAGTTGGGATTGGCTTCCTGGGCGGCCTTCTGGAGAGACTCCCTCACGGCTGCCGGATCTCCGGCCTTTTCCATCTGGTCGGTGACATCGGTCATGCTGACTAGATAGGTCACGGAGAGTCCCGGAGCGGGGATTTCCTGGTCTCTGCTCATGGCCCAATAACCATTCTCCAGATAATTGTGCTCATCTGTGGAGAGGGCCTGGATCGTGCCGTAGCCGCAATGGTGGTTTGTCACGAGGAGGCCTTGGTCGGAGATCATCTCGCCCGTGCATCCTCCACCGAATATCACGATGGCGTCCTTCAGGGAAGAGTGGTTGACGCTGTAGATCTGTTCAGGAGTGAGCCTGCAGCCAAGGTCCTTCATGGCGCCGGCATTCAACTTTTGGAGAAGCGGCAACAGCCACATTCCCTCGTCCGCCATGGCTCCGGTTGCAAGGAGCATGGCAGCAGCGATTGAGCAAAGTACTTTTTTCATTTTGTTCGTTTATCAATTTCCACAAAAATAATCAAAATAATGAAGGTTCAAGCTCTTTTGGGTGAAAAGAGCGGCGATGCCATGGTGTAAGGCCATATTCCTTGATAGCTTGGATGTGCTCCTTGGTGGGGTAGCCGAAGTTGTGATCCCATCCGTACTGTGGATATTCCTTAGCCAGGGCCCGCATCTTTTCATCCCTCCAAGTCTTGGCGAGGACTGATGCCGCAGCGATGGAAGCGTAAGTTGCGTCGCCGTGGACAACCGTCCGGTAGTCATTGAAACCATATTCACCGAAAGGCCTGAACTTGTTGCCATCTATGAGAAGGAAATCAGGCTTTGGCTTCAACCTGCTGACGGCTCTTTGCATCCCGGTCACGGATGCCCACAGGATGTTCAGCTTGTCTATTTCCTCTGCACTGACTTCTTCGACGGCCCAGGCAATGGCTTCTTTCTCTATTATTGGCCTAAGGATGTCCCTTTCTTTCTCGCTCATCTGCTTTGAATCATTGAGCAGGTCATGATGGAAATCCTCCGGAAGGATCACGGCTGCGGCAAAGACAGGCCCGGCCAGCGGACCTCTTCCGGCTTCATCGCAGCCGGCTTCAAGCCTGCCTTTCTGAAAAAAAGAAAGAAGAGATTTTACTTTTTGGCTCATTATGACGGAAACTTGCGGTAAAGTTAAGAAAAAACCGGTCAAGTCTCCAGTTTCGACACAAGCTGTTTGATCAAATATTTCTGAGTGAATATGGTGCCGTCCTTTTCGGCAATCGTTTCCTTAAGGCGTTCGATTTCCTTGTCCTTTGCCTGGATTTCATCAAGGTAACTGCTTTCCTGGACCTTCATCTTCAACCCATAGGTTTCCTTGACATCTGCCAGACGGGCCTCTGCGTCCTTTATGGGAGTAAAGCCGTTGACCAGTTCCGCGAGAGAGACCCCAAGGACTTCCGCACACTTTGAAAAGTTCTTGTTCAGGATCCTTGTCTTGCCTTTTTCGAGTTTCTGGTAGGCTGTTACGGAGATCCCGATACTCTCGGCCAGCTCACTTTGGGTATAGTCAAAGGACTTCCGGGCTTTCTTGAGGTTTTCCCGGAGAGTGCTTTCGTCCAAGGCGATTGTAGTGAAGTCTTCCATCGAATCCGGTTTTGTTCCTCTGCAAAATTACCCATAAGGATGTTCTGTTTTACACAACAATTGGTTTGTAAAACCAAATAAAAGTTGTTAATAAACATATTATTTTGATAAAAAACAGAAAACAATACTTCATACCCCCTGCGATGTTCAAAACCTGAGGTTGTTTTTACGATCTTTATGCCGACAAAAACTTGAAGATATGAAAAAGATAATGAGCGATTACGCCGCGTTCGAACAGGCGATGGATCTGATGAAACTCTACATGGTTCTTGATTTTGAAGGAATATGCCGGGAAATCGGTGCGGACAAGGATGCGCTCGACAGCCTGCTGTTATCCGAACTTGGTTATGACGGGCAATCCCTTGTGGATTATTACCGGAAGAATTGTTAATTTTGAGGAAAAGACAATTCCTTATGCTCAGATTGAAACTGCCTTTTCTTTTGGCTTTGACCTTAGTAATCCTTACCTGGTCGGCTTGTTCTTCTGTAAAGGACCAGGGCGATTCGCTCTCCATGATTAATAATGGCTACAAGCTTACCATGGACAAGGAGACGGGCTCAGTCGTCTTCCTTGGACGGGAAGAAAACCGGCTGGCAGGCAAGGGAGAGCCATTGTTCCGCATCCGTTTCTGCAATCAGGACGGGAGTTTTTCCCTTTACGATGCAGGTGACGCCCGGGATTGTTCTTTCAGGAAAGAAGGCAGGAAGGTGATTTTCCTTTATTCCGGATTCCCTGACAGGGAATTCAGCGTAAGTGTTTCTGCAGAGCCGGACAAAGGGGATGGCCTGTTCCACTTCGCTATGGAAGTCGATACCCCTGACCAGGTAGAATGGATGGAGTTCCCCCTGGTATCGGTCAAAGAGACTTCTTCGGAAGACGAGGGTATTCTCTGGCCTTACAACGAAGGGGCCTTCTACAATGATGCTTCAAAGCATTATTGCTTTGAGCCGGAGTATCCCAGCCAGGGCAATTACGGGATGTATCCTGGGATGGTCTTGACGCCTTTCATCGCACAGGTGTCCCGCAACGGAGGAGTTTATCTCGGCGCCCACGACCCGGACCATAACACCCGCCAGGTCGATTTCAGCAAGACGGAAGAAGGGATACATTTCCGGTTCAGGCTCTATCCGGGAGCCGACAAAGGACCTTGTTCGACTGGAAATGAAACAGTCCTCGGGTGTTTCGAAGGAGGCTGGCAGGATGCCGCAGACATCTATCGGGAGTATTTCGACAAGCATCATGATGGTTTTACCAGGATTGAGGACAATAAGCTCCTGCCTTCCTGGTACTTCGATCCTTTCGTGGTCCTGACATATTGTGTCCGCGGCCACCATGACATGGATGACATGTCGCCGAACAAGCTATTCCCCTATGTGAACGCCCTTCCTGTCATCAAAGACTTTACTGATCGGACCGGAGCTCCGGTGATGGCCTTGCTGATGCATTGGGAAGGCACTGCTCCATGGGCGCCGCCATACGTCTGGCCGCCATATGGAGGAGAGAAAGCCTTGAAGGAGTTCGTTGATGGTATGCATGAGATGGGAGGAACGGTGGGAGTGTACTGCAGCGGCATGGGATGGACTCAGAAAAGCAATCTCATAGAATATGACAGGAGCCGCGACTTCGAAGAACATCATCTTGATGAATACATGTGTCTTGCTCCTGACGGAAGTCTTCCCTTGTCAAAGATCTGTACCGGTCAAAGGAGCGGCTATGACATCTGTCCGTCGACCGGATTCGCAAAGGAGACATTGACAGCCGAGATGAGAAAAATCCGTTCTGCCGGAGTTGACTATGTCCAGATGATGGACCAGAACCACGGAGGCACGCCTTACATGTGCTATTCCCATGACCATGGTCATCCGGCAGTCCCTGGAAAATGGGAAAGCGAAGCTGCAGAGGATATCTACCGTCAGGTCCTTGATGAGAACCCGGGCCTGGTTCTGGGCTGCGAAAGTGCCGCTGCGGAACCCTTTATTCCCAGCCTTCTGTTTTCAGACAACCGGAATGGACTCAATTTCAATGGTGGACGGCCAGTGCCACTCTATGCCTACATCTACCATGGGTTTATCACTAACTTCATGGGCAACAATGTGTGTGGTGACGCTTTCGTGAACTGCCGGAAGACTCCAGACATTTTCCAATACCGACTGGCATATTCCTTCCTGGCCGGAGACGTGCTGACCGTTGTCATTAATGATGAGGGACAGATCCAATGGGCGTGGGGTCAAAGGGATTTCTCAGAGGATTACAAACCTGACCCTAATGCTTCCATGGAGTTTATCAAAACTTTGACGGAATGGAGAAAAGCTTACCCTAAGTTCCTTCAGGAAGGCAGGACGGTACATTCTCTGCCCGTCAATTGTCCGTCCTCGGAGATTATCACGAACACCGGAATCGTCAAGGTGCCCGATGTCCAGACAACATCCTATCTGTCCGATGGCGAAACGATCCATTTCCTCGTCAATTGGAAAAAAGAGGAAGTGAGGGTCTCTTCTCCGGCATTGGATGGTAAGGAATATGTCATGCGTCCTGGTGGGGAGAATGTCTTGTGTAAAGGCGGAAGCCTTGTCATTCCACCTTTGTCTGTCGTAGCTTTTTACGAATAACAGGATTATAGGAGTTTTCTCTTCTTGATTTTTTGCTAATGGGGCAAATTTTGCTAAATTTGCCCCATTATAGTTATAGGTATCCGATAATTCATAAAATTAATAACTTATAGAAATGAAGGAATATTCAACAAAAGACATCCGCAATGTGGTCCTGATCGGTAGCTCCAAGTCAGGCAAGACCACGTTGTCAGAAGCCATGCTTTACGAGGGCAAAGTAGTAGACCGCAGGGGTACGGTGGAAGGAAAGAACACCGTTTCCGACAACACCGAGTTCGAGCAGACCAACCAGAAGTCAGTGTATGCAACTCCGCTTTATGCAGAGTTCATGAACACCAAGTTCAACATCATCGACGCTCCTGGTTCCGATGACTTCTGCGGTGGCGCAATCTCCGCCTTCAAGGTCTATGAATCAGCAATCCTTACCGTCAATGCCCAGCAGGGAGTTGAGGTTGGAACTGAGATTTTCGCCCGCTATGCTGACCAGTATGAAAAGCCCGTCGTCGTGGCTGTGAACCAGCTCGACACCGAAAAGGCAAATTGGGAGCACACCCGCGACACTCTCAAGGAAGCCTTTGGAAAGAAGGTCGTTTTCGCCCAGTTCCCTGTGAATCCGGGTCCTGGCTTTGATGGTTTCGTTGATGTCATTACGATGAAGTTCTATCATTTTACGGATGAGAACGGGAAATTCGAAGAGTCTGACATCCCTGCACAGTATGCCGATGAGGCAGAAGAGTTGCACATGGAACTTGTCGAAAAGGCTGCCGAAGGTGACGACGCCCTCATGGAGAAGTATTTCGAGACCATGGAGCTCTCTATCGACGAGATCAGGGCAGGTCTCCGCGCCGGTTTGGCAAAGAGGGAAATCATGCCTGTCTTCTGCATCTCCGCAAGGAAGGACATCGGTGTCAGGAGGCTCATGGAATTCGTCATCAACGTCGCTCCTTCTCCCGAAGGAACCGTTGCAAAGACCATCGGTGGCGGTGAACTCAAGTGCGATCCCACCGGTCCTGTCAGCATATTCATATTCAAGACTGCCGTAGAGCAGCATCTTGGCGATGTCTCTTATTTCAAGGTGATGAGCGGTGTCCTCAACGAGGGTGCTGACCTTGTCAACCCCGAGACCGGTAACGGCGAGCGCCTTTCCGCAATTTACGCTGTCGCAGGAGACAAGAAAGAGAAGGTTTCCAAGATCTACGCCGGTGACATCGGCTGCGTCATGAAGCTCAAGGCCGGAAGGACCGATGTTACCCTCGCCGCTTCAGGCCAGGATGCAATCGAGCACATGGTCTTCCCTGATGCAAGGTATCGTTGCGCCGTAAAGGCAGTTGACAAGAATGATGAGGCAAAGGTCGGCGAGGCTCTCAACAAGATCGCAGCCCAGGATCCTACCATCAATGTCGAGTACTCCAAGGAACTTCGCCAGACCATTCTCAGCGGCCAGGGCGAGCAGGCTATCAACCTTGTCAAGTGGAGAATGACCAACGAGTTCAAGCAGAACATCGAGTTCCTTGCTCCCAAGGTTCCTTACCGTGAGACTATCACCAAGGTTGCTACTGCGCAGTACCGTCA
>CADBMD010000137.1 GCA_902795735.1 uncultured Bacteroidia bacterium | reverse complement strand
TCGACCCGCACAGTTCCGCACCGAGGCTCCTCCGTACCGAGTCTGTCGAATGGCTGACAAAACAGAGCAGACATCCGCCACGGCCGAGTCCATTCTCGCTTCGCTGCGGCTGAGTACGGCCTAAGGCCGGAGTCTGCTTCTGCCGTCTTTTTTGTACGCGTTTCGGCCCATTCCGCTCACCAAACACACTCACACGACATATTCGTGAGCATTCCGGCCAGTTTCGCTCACCAGAACAAGGGTAAGAGACTTTGGGAAACTCGTGGCTGCTGTGCAGATGACCAGAAGGAAAGAAGCAAGCCAGGCGGTAAAAAAAGCCTAGAAGTACTTGTTGATCCGGAAAAGAGCTGTGCTCTGCTTGACAGACGGAGATGCAGCGCCCTCGAAGAACGGCGTCAAGGAAGACATCCAGATCACAGACATTCCAAAACCTCCGAGCTTAAAGCCCCATTCTGCAGCAAGACCATAATTATCACTGATTATTGTTTGATCCACCGGCAAGGAAATCTTGAACTTGTGATTGTAGTACCCTCCGAAACCAAGGAAAAGATTCTGCATGCTTCTGCCCTGGAAAAGGAACTGCACAGGAACGAACAACTCATCACCTTTATATTTCAAAGACGATGAGTAGGTGTCCGCCGCATCCGGATACAGGGCAGATGTCCTTGCATAAATAGCCTCGCCCTTTAGCGCACAGAAGCTGCGACGGCCGAAATTCAACTGAGCCGACAGCCCGGCGCCATAGGAAAAACCCGTCTTTCCTTCAAATGCGGCTTCCGGGAACTCAAAATGGCTGCTTCCCACATTCAAAGACAGCCCCGTCTCAAGGATCGGATGACCATCCATATGCTTGCGGGCAACTCTGCCTGACGAAGAGAAACCTTTATCAGAAGCGACTTCGAGAGTTAAGTCCGTCAAGTACTCCGAAACTTTATCAAGGCCTTCATAATCAATTAAATCAGCATCATCTTCCGGCTTATGGTAGGGAGATTTCATGCCCGTACTCACGGCTAGTGTGGGTATCTGTTTCCGGGCAAAGCCTTCGGTGTCTGTGGCTGTTACCGGCGACCATTCGAAGTTCTTGAACTTGAGATTGATCTTCTCGCTTTGAAGGACCTTGCGACCGTTCTTGATAGTCGCCACACCTTCGAGAATAAGGTTACCTGAAGCCTTGTACCAGCCTACCATATCAATGCTCATCATCAAGCGTACGTCAAGGCTGTCTTCTTCCAGCATCCTGGAAGCCAAGGCATTGGAACCATAAAGACCGAGTTCTTCTGCGTCGAAAGCAGCGATTACCACCGTTCTCTTCAGCCGGTCGCGGTTAGCGCTGAGCGCTCTCGCTATCTCGATGAGGGCGGCAGAGCCAGAAGCATTATCGTCAGCACCGTTGTAAATCTCGCCCTTCTTTATTCCCAGATGATCATAATGAGCCCCCAAGACTATGTACTGGTCTTTCAACTCAGGATCGTTACCCTCAAGGACGGCTACAACATTCTTATAGGCATTTCCGTTAGACTTGAAAGGCATATACCAATCCTCGTAGAGAGGCTTCAATCCCATAGATTCATATTCATTGACGATGTAGGCGGCAGCTTTGGCAGCATCCTCAGAACCGGCAGCACGACCGCGAAGAGAGTCTGACGCAAAGTAATAGACATGTTCGGAAAGGCGCTCCTGTCGAGTCTGCGAAAAGAGAGGAACAACCAGGGCAGCCAGAAGAAGGCATAACGAAGCTTTTTTCATATTCAATAAGAACCAGAATGAGTTGTGAATATAAACAATATTTTTCTTATCTTGCTTAAGTCTTTTTTACACATCCATCAAAATGTCTCTTTTTTCATTTCCTTCACGCTTACCCTTACTCCTGTCTGCCTTCCTGGCGTTAGCCTGCAGCCCGGACATCGATCCTAGCCGTGTGGTAGCGAACCCCATCGATGTCGACTATGCTTTCACCCATCACCATCAGGAAGGAGGCCGCGAAGCAGCAGATCCGGTAATGGCGTTCTTTAACGGACATTATTACCTGTTCCCATCTATGACCTACGGTTACTGGAGTTCGGAAGACATGCAGCACTGGCATTTCATCACTAACGAAATGATGCCTTTCGGAGATTATGCTCCAGCCGTGATGGTATTCAAAGGAGAACTTTATTGGACTGTATCCTTCAATAACAAGCTTTACAAAACAGCCGATCCGGAAGACGGCAATTCATGGAAGCTGGTCTCTGATTCTTTCCATGCCTACATTGACAATCCGGACAAGACAATCGTAGACCCCTATCTGTTCCCCGATGAGGATGGCAGAGTATATCTTTACTGGGGCTGTTCCCAAGTCGAGCCGATCCAAGGAGTAGAACTCGACTCTCAGAAAAACTTCAGTCCCAAGACTCAGCCCATCGCTTTGATCGAACATAACCAGAGTGTTTACGGATGGGAGTGCCGCGGCCCGAACAATGACACTGAAGAACCAAGCTCCAATGAAGGGTCTGCAATGATCAAGCATGACGGACGCTACTATCTGCAATATGCCGGGCCAGGTACAGAGTGGCCTATCTATGGAGACGGTGTCTATGTCGGAGACAGTCCGCTCGGTCCATTCAGCCACTGTGCAGAATCGCCATTTTCCATCAAGCCCGGCGGATGGATGACAGGTGCCGGCCACGGCGACACTTTCCGCGATGCTTACGGTAACTTCTGGCACACGTCATCGACTGTAATCAGCAAACGTTTCTTGTTCGAACGGAGAATCGGTTTCTTCCCGGCTTTCTTCAACGAGGCAGGAGAGCTTCACGTCCGCACGGATTGTTCAGACTGGCCATACGTACTTCCTGACAAGAAAGTGGATTTCGAGAAAGAATCCATCTGGACAGGATGGATGGACCTGACAATCGGCAAAAACGCAACGGCATCCTCTTCCCTGGCGGACCATGGCCCGGACTTGGGTGCGGATTCGGACATTTCGACATGGTGGAGTGCCTCGTCAGGAAATCCAGGAGAATGGTTCTGCATTGATTTAGGGAAGGTATGCCGCCTTAATGCAGTGCAGCCAAATTTCGCTGACGAGGGCTTCGGAATGTTTGAAGCAGGGAAAGACAAAAGTCCCTATCGGTACATCGTGGAAGTGTCTAAAGATGGAAAATCCTGGAAACGGATCTTTGACCGCTCCGAAGCATCAGATACGCGGCCACACGAGCTGCTGGTTCTCCGACGCCCGGTAAAGGCACGGTATGTCCGTCTGACATCAACGGATTCCCTGACAGGATATTTGTCTCTTCACGACCTGAGAGTGTTCGGTCTGTCACATGGCAAAGTCCCAGCCAAAGTCAGTGAAATGACCCTGCACAGAGGCGAAGACCGGCGCCGTATAGACATTTCGTGGCCTGCTTCAGAAGGGGCTCGTGGCTATTTCGTGCGCTGGGGAACTCGTCCGGATGCGCTCTACAGCTCCTGGCAGACCAAGGACACTTCCCTGGAAGCTGGCCTTTTCTCTACTGATCAGGAATATTGGTTCCGCGTGGATGCTTTCAATGATAGTGGTTTCGCCGAAGGGGCCGTTGTCTTCTCGACACTCAAATAATATAATACCCGACAGTTACCACGGCCCATGGCCAGGGGCTTCAAAAAGCCATTTCCCGTAGTTTGCTCACGGGAAGGCACGGCCGGGGTGGCACTATGATTGACAGGGGCGAGCACGTTTTGCCAGGATGGATAACGAAAAAAAAGAGTGCCGGCCATGGAGGTCGGCACTCTTATAATTAAAATCGAGTGTTAGTCGTTAAGAGAATAACGGCGGAAAGCCAAGACCCTGGCTTCAGGATCGACTGACTTGATGTAGGCAGCAACGGAGACCTTCTCATCGGACTGGACGAAATCCTGGTTCTCAAGGGTGTTCTCCTTGAGGAACTTCTGGACACGGCCGTTGGCGATGTTCTGGATCATCTGCTCAGGCAGGTTTGCAGCCTTCTCAGCGCTAACCTTGGCAATGATCTCACGGGCCTGTGCAGCCTGCTCGGGAGTGATCCATCCCTTGGCAGTGTTGGACTCGATGTGGTCCTCGCTGTCAACATGGGCAGGATTGATACCAACCTTCTTGAGGGCGGCATCGACTGCCTTCTGGACCTGCTCATCCTTGGTCTTCTGGATAGCTACGGCACGCTCGTTCTCAAGGACTTCCTTAGGGCAGTCGTTCTCAGAAACAGAGACAGGGTTCATAGCGGTGATCTGCTGGGCAACAGCCCTGCCAAGATCCTCGGGAACCGGCTTGTTGAAAGAAACGATAGCACCAAGTTTTCCGTTGAAGTGGACATACTGTCCGACGAACGGAGCCTCGAGAGATGCATAGAAAGCAAGGACATGCTTCTCACCGGTCTTGCCAGTCTGGGCGGAAATCTCTTCCTCGACGGTATGACCGTTGGAGCACTTGCAAGCTTTCAATGCCTCTGCATCAGCCGGGAAAGCGGCGATGGCAGCATCAGCGATCTCATTAGCAAGAGCCTTGAAATCAGGAGTAGCGGAGACAAAGTCTGTCTCACAGCCAAGGCATACGATGATGGCCTTGTCACCATTGGTGCGAACAAGCACTGCTCCTTCGGAGGTCTCACGGTCAGCCCTCTTGGCTGCCACGAGCTTACCCTTCTCACGGATGATCTTGATAGCCTCTTCGAAATTGCCGTTAGCCTCGTTAAGGGCATTCTTGCAATCCATCATGCCAGCAGAGGTCATCTTGCGTAATTTCATTACGTCTTGTGCTGTAATAGCCATAACTCTTTCTCTTTTAAATTATTCTGCCTTGGGTTCTTCGGTAGGTGCTTCGACAGGCTCGGCAACCGGAGCGGGCTCGGCTGCTTCAACAGGTTCGGCAACCGGGGCGGCGTCTTCAACTGCGACGGGCTTTGCGGACTTGCGAGCGCGGAGCCTCTTGCCGGTAGGATTGGCGAGGGCCTCACCTTCAGCTGCCTCTTCGGCAACTTCCT
>CADBMD010000136.1 GCA_902795735.1 uncultured Bacteroidia bacterium | reverse complement strand
GCGGGGATGGTTTTCGGGACCCTGGTCGTCGAAGACCTCAGCGCAATCCTCCTCATGGTCCTGCTTTCGACGATGGCTGTGTCCCAGTCGTTCGCCGGCAAGGAGCTTGTCATGAACATTGCCAAGCTCCTGTTTTTCCTCCTCTTGTGGTTCCTTGTCGGCATATTCGTAATCCCCACCGTACTCAAGAAGGCCAAACGATTCCTGAACAAGGAAATACTCCTCATCGTCAGCATAGGGTTGTGCTTCCTGATGGTCTCGCTGGCCACCGCGGTTGGATTCTCCTCAGCACTTGGAGCATTCGTCATGGGCTCCATCCTTGCCGAGACAACCGAAAGCGAGAACATCGATCACATAGTCGAACCGATAAAGAACCTCTTCGGGGCTATTTTCTTCGTCTCTGTCGGTATGATGCTCTCCCCCGCTGCCATAGCCGAACATTGGGCGCTCATCCTGCTTGTCGTGGTGATCGTCATCGTAACCCACATAGTCTTTGCGGGGGCTGGAATAATTCTCACTGGGAAGGGGCTTTACAATGCCGTGCACACTGGTTTCAGCCTGGCTCAGCTGGGCGAGTTCGGATTCATCCTCGCCGGTGTCGGGTGCACGCTGGGGGTCATGAGGGATTTCATCTATCCGGTCATCATAGCCGTGTCTGTCATCACCACATTCACTACTCCTTACATGATGAAACTAGCCGGTCCAGCCTATGAACTGCTTCAGCGCACCCTGCCTCCATCCTGGCTGGAAAGGATAGCCGCCACGGCCAATTCATCCTCCAAGCACACGGCAGCCGAAGAAAGCGAGTGGAAGAAACTGCTTTCCGCCTACTTTACGAGGATACTTCTCTATGGTGTCATCATCCTTGCAATCTCCATCGGATCGAGGCTCTACCTTTCACCCTTCGTCGAAAAGCTGCTTCCTAGCATCGGGCCGACATTCCGCAAGATAATCGAAGCAGGCACAACCCTTCTGGTCATGGCGCCGTTCCTGGTAGGGCTCGGTATCCAGTCCGGCTCTATCAGCAAGAGTGCTCCCAAGCTCATCAAGGAGAAGCAGAGCAATATCTGGCCGATAATGGGGCTTGTTTTCGCAAGGTCTTTCCTTGTCGTCAGCATCATCCTGGGAGTTCTCTCATCTTATTTCCATCTTGCAGGATGGACCGTCCTCGCCATAATAGTAGCAGGAATCGCCTTCATATTCTTCGCCAGGAAATCAATGCACAAGTACTCCGGGCTGGAAAAGCATTTCCTGCAGAACTACAATGAGCGTGAGGAGCACGAGAGGAAGAGCAAGCCGGTTTCTTCCTCTGTAAGGCAAGAACTGTCCACCTACGATGTCCGCACCGAAATCCTGAACATTGCTCCGGAATCATCATTTGCCGGCATGGCATTGAAAGACCTGCCTCTAAGGGGGAAGACAGGTGCCAACATCATCAAGATCCAGCGTGGCTCCAAGAACATCGTCATTCCATCCAGCGACGTCATCCTTTTCCCCGGCGACAAGATCATCGCCGTCGGGACTACCGACCAGCTGGAGAAACTCCGGAACATGATTTCAGATTCTGTCGAAGACACGCCTCTTGAGTCCGAAGGCGATGATTTCAGGATCGAACCGCATGTCCTGACCGAAGAATCGTTCCTGACCGGGAAGACTCTGAGGACTGCTGCATTGAGGAAATACCAGTGCATGGTGATCAGCATCCTCCGTGGCGAAGAATTCATCACAAACCCCGAACCTGACCTCGTTTTCCAGGTGGGAGACACTGTGTGGATTGCCGGCAACCTGGCCAAGATAGAGGCCGACTGGGCGGCGGAAGACGCCTGATCCTGTCAGATTTTAGGGAAAGACTTGCCCAGATAAGGCTTCAGTTCATCCCAAGGCACTTTTGCCTCGATGACACCCTGTGCGTAACTGGCAATCACATATGGCTGGAAGTACCATGTCATGCCCTCCTCTGAAACGGCCACGAATCCATTCGGAACCATTCCTTCTTCTTCCATCATACAGTACGTTGAGCTTGGATCATCGGGAGAGCCCCAATCCTTCTGGAGGGCTGAACGGATCAAACCGGCTACCGGCTCCTCATAACCTTCAGTGAACATGTCCTCTTCCTGGACCTCCTCCCCTGTCTTGAGATTGATGATGTGAGGGATCAGGGACTGCATGCCATGGGCTCCGCCAAGATAATTCTCGGAATACACCGTGTAGGTCTGCAAGTCGCCGAACGAATCGGCGAAACGACCAGAAAGTACATAGGACCAGTTGTAGGCCCAATAAGAATCAGAATCCTCGGCAAAGGACTCCCCTGCATCTTTCCGGTAGTCCTCGACCAGTTGGCCGGCCGATTCGGCTGAAGCCTCCTCCAATCCTTTGCCGACAAAGCCGTCTCCGAAACAGAATTCCACGATCAGGGAGTTTACCTTTGCACAGAGAGCCTTGCTCCCCTCGATGCTCTCCAGGTATTCGATGTTGTGGTTAATAGTCACCCCGACGGAATCAGACTGCTCGAGTTTCTGCTCGTATGTCTCCTCGAAAGAGGTGATAACGGTCTCACCGCCCCGGCACGAAAAGACGAGCGGAAGCAAGACGGCAAGTGAAAAGACAGGCAAAAGACGAGATTTCATTTCTTCATTGGTTGTTTGATACAAATATATGAAAAATAAAGTCCTATCTTTGCATTGAACTTGACAAATCTAACAAAAGAATCAGATGGAAGAAGATAAGAAAAAGATGAATGGTTGGATAGCCCTCAGTCCCCTGGCGGTTTTTCTTCTCACTTATCTAATCTCATCATTGGTGTGCGGGGATTTCTACAAGGTGCCGATTGCTTCTGCATTCCTCCTGGCATCTGTCTATGCTGTCATCATCACCCCCGGAAAGATTTCCGAAAGGATCACGGCTTTCTCTTCCGGAGCAGGAGACAAGAATGTCCTCCTGATGATCTGGATATTCATAATGGCCGGTGCGTTTGCCTCGACTGCAAAGTCGATAGGGAGCGTTGAAGCCACCGTAAACCTCACTCTCAGCATCCTTCCAGGGAAATTCCTCCTTGCAGGGCTTTTCCTGGCATCATGCTTCATTTCAATGTCCATAGGAACCAGTGTCGGAACGATAGTCGCCCTTGCCCCGATAGCCACAGGCATTGCGGCCCAGGCAGGAATCTCACTCCCGATGATCATATCCTTGATCGTTGGAGGAGCCTTCTTTGGAGACAACCTTTCATTCATCTCTGACACGACCATCGCCTCAACCACATCACAGGGCTGTTCGATGTCCGACAAATTCAAAGCCAACATCTGGATCGCCGTCCCTGCTGCATTGATAGTCACAGCCATCTACCTTGTCATAGGATTGAAACTGGACGCCTCCCCCGAGATCGGAGAGATAAGTTTGCTCAAACTTATTCCCTATCTGAGCGTCATCATAATGGCGATTTGCGGGATCAACGTACTTGCCGTCCTTGGCACCGGACTCGCTCTCTGCGCTTTGATAGGATTCCTGGACGGAATGACATGGGTCGGTTTCCTTGGCAGCGTCGGGGATGGCATTGCCGGCATGGGTGAACTGATCATAGTCACGATGCTTTCAGGAGGAATGCTTGAAATCATCAAGAGGAACGGTGGAATTGATTTCATCATCAAGGGATTGACTAAGAGGATAGGGG
>CADBMD010000135.1 GCA_902795735.1 uncultured Bacteroidia bacterium | reverse complement strand
AATCGTCTATGCTTGCTGACCAGTATCCACCATAGGTGCCGATCTCGAAGAGGTCAGTCCCATCAACTAATCCTGAAGCTGGGAGGAAGATCTGATTGCCTTCGTAGCCTGGGACTTTGCTTATGACTGTGTAGCCTGATATACCACTACCATCGTAATCAGATGTCCACGTCCATTGGAAATTATCCTTATTCCGCAGTTTTGCCCATTCGGCGTCGGTAGGAATCCGCCATCCATCTCCCCAGTTTGCGGTGGCAGCATCATCTTCTGGATCAAGTACTGATAGTCCATCCGTTTCATTGTACTTTGACAGATTCCCGGAAGCACCGAACTTATAGTTGGACCAGCTATATTCTGTTTTAGCCCCCAATGCCTCTCCCCAAGCGATATAATCACCATAATCTTCGGGATTGTCGGCGCCGACGTTTGTGGTTGCCCATTTAAGACCGTCGCCCATCTCCACGTAGGCATGACCGTTGAGGGTGGGTTTCACGGGGCGGATGGACATCCCGAGGTGGCGTTCTAGAATTGAACGTTCTATCTTAGTGACACTATTGATGAAGATCCATGAGTAGGCTAAGGGAGTGTATGTTTCAAATACAGAGGAACTCCAGTAAGCGAAAGCTTGGCCAAAACTGGAAAGGTCGTTTGAATAGCCTGCTGCAGGGAAAAAGATGGAGTTGCCATTAGACTTGCTGACTCCTTCAATTCCACGTTGTCCATTCCTGCTGGTTATAGTCCACTCGCAACCGTCCACCAACTCGTTGATTTCATCCTTCGTCGGCATGCGCCATCCGTTTCCAAGGAGGGTTGCGGCAGCATCATCCATTGCCTCCAAGGTTACAAGGTTATCAATTGTCCCTTTATCGGAATCCGTTACATATTTGCTGTACAGCTTTGTGGAAGCGTCGTAATAGGAGTAATTATCCAGCGTGAAGGAACCGTTGGGCTCTGTTTCTCCCCATGCGAAAAATACGCCTTTTCCTTCAGGTTCAGACGCGCCGAGGTTGAATGAACCCCATCTCAATCCGGAGGCAAGTCCAAGGTCTATGGTTTCAGGCTCCGTGTAGGTCGGTTCCGTTACGGTGACGGTGACTTGGCTTGTAAAGCCTCCGTCTGTGGTTTTGGCGGTGATGATGGCTGTACCTGGAGTCAAGGCGAGGATCTTACCGCCGAATCCGTACACGCGTGCAACGGTCTTATCACTGGAAGTCCAGGTGGTGGATTTCAATGTGGCGTATTCGGGAAGGACTATTTCTTCGATGATTGCGGTTCCACCTTTCGGGATGGAGGCGGATGTTTCGCTGAGGGAAATAGATTCCACTTCGTGGGTATCCCCTTTGACTGGACGGATTGACATTCCGGCAGATCTGAAGGCGAAATCGATATTCAACGCTCCGTTATATATGTAAAGATAATGGGCGTTCGTAAGGTATTGTGATGTCGTTCGGACATAAAGGTCAGATGACCAGAACGCACCGCTTTCCCCTCCATAATAAAGCTCAGAATTGCCATAATAACCTCCTGCAGGCAGGAAGATGGTCCTTCCGTTCACCTTGCTTACACCCTGGTAACCGATCACACCTCCCAAAGTAGTCCATGTCCAGTCACACCCGTCAATGAGTTCTAGTATCTCGGACTTGGAAGGCATCCTCCATTTATTCCCCAGGTGGACATAAGCAGCATCATCCAACCTGTCGAGGAGTACCTTGCCGTCATCGGGGGTGTATTTCGTTATGGCTACATTTGTGCCGAATCGATAGTTGAGCCAGTGGAAATCTTCAGTCTTAGGCTCGATCTCACCCCAGGCATAGTAGTCTCCATAATCCTGGGGGGCTGCAGCACCAAGGTTACAGGATGCCCATAGCAGGCCGGAAGGAAGACCGAGGTCTATGGTTCCGGATTCGTCCTGTGAGGCCGTGATCTGGGTCTCTGGGTCATTCCATCCTTGTGTACCGAGGTAAGTCTCCTCAGTACCGGCAGGAACGCAGATGACATGGTCGCCGACTCCTCCGAAGACATTCTCCCCGGTGGATGGGGGAGTCTCGGAGAGGAGTTCCACTCTCTCAAGGGAGGAGCATCCGGAGAAAGCGCCATCTCCAATGCTTCCCAGAGTTTCAGGGAGGATGATCTCCTTGAGTGTCGTGCAGTTTTGGAAAGTGCCGGGATCGATCGATGTCACGGTGTTGGTGAAACGGAGTATTCCGATGCCCTCGTTGTTTTCAGGCGCGATGTTTTCTTCCAAAGTGTTCCCGCTCCGGGATGCATCCCCTCTTGTGGGAGCAGGACTGATGCCGCTGAGCGACAGGGCTTTCCCATCGGTGGTCGTGTAATAGATCTTGTTCCCGGGAGCTTCCCATTGGCTGACGCGGGTATCGAGGCTTCCTACGCCCGAGAATTTATTCCGGGACAATGTAACATCAGCATTGATGCTGAAATCCCCGACCATGCCGTCGGACCTGGTGACGGTGAACGTGAAACCGTTGCTGAAAGAAGTAGGCAGCAAGACTATGTAGTAGAACTTGTCTTTCTCGAAACAAGTCCCGTCGGCCATGCTGAGGGTGATTTCCTTTTCAGGTTCCACAATGCTCCTTACGACAGGAACAGGGGTTTTGCCCGAGTCATCCATTCCGATTGAAACCCGCCCGGCTATCGCTTCATTGTTGTTGCCCTTGAAGGTAACCGACTTGATGTCATCACTGGATACACTGAACCTCATCAGGGCATAGACGGTCTTGAAAGGAATGCTCAAGCTCTCGGAACGCCCGATGGTCAGTGCATAGCCATCGTCGAAGGTTCCGGCCTTGCCGGTCTGGGCCGCAGGCAGGGTCGTAGTGATGACGGCTGTCCGGGAAACACCGGTTTCAGGTTCCTCATAGACAGCGTCCTCCCTGAAGGGATAGAGTCCCCAGACATAAGCTATCTCTGCTCCGTCATCGGCACCCGTCACGAATGAGACGTAGCCTCTGAACCTTGCAACACGCGTTGGCTCTTCATTGATTGAAGTGAACTCGGCTGCCTGCCCGTCGCTAAAGACCTTTATCTTGTCTCCGGGAGTCCAGTTGATGGCAACCGGCTTCTCGTCGGAATCGGTCACCAAGGAAGTCCTGGTAAAAGAATCCTCGTCAAGAGATGCTGTGACTATAACTTCATGCCGTTCAAGGTCAATTCCTTGAGAGGGAACGGTTTCTTCAGCGGTACACGAGAAGAAGACAAGGGAAGCAGCAAGCAGGATGGCGACGAGGCTGCTCAGATGAGTGTTGTTCATTGGAAAAGCTCTAAATTGTGATTTGGATTTATTGTAAAAACAAAGATAAGATTTTTCAGACACATTTGGCCTTTTGCGACATTTTTTATATATATTTACAAATCATTTCATTTGAAAACACTAAAACATGGAACGTAGAGATTTCTTGAAAGCCTCCGCAGTCGGAGCAGCGGGCATAATGATGCCCGGTGGTGTGATCAGAGCGGCGAACTTGGCTTCGCCTGCTGCAAGGACGAAAAAATCAGCCAATGGAAAGATAAACATGGGCTTTATCGGGCTGGGCCAGCAGGCCATGTACCTGCTCAGTGGGTTCATGTCCATGGATGATGTCCGTGTGGTCGCCGGCTGCGATGTGTACGACATCAAGAGGGACCGTTTCGTCAAGAGAGTTACAAAGCACTATCAGGATAAAGGTGAAAAGAAAGTCAAGGTTGATGTCTATGAGGACTATCAGGACCTTCTCGCCCGTCCCGACATCGATGCAGTCGTGATCGCCGTTCCTGACCATCAGCATGCAATCATAGCGATCGCAGCCTGCAAGGCTGGCAAGGATGTCTATCTGGAGAAGCCACTGACCCTTACCATCTATGAGGGCCAGCAGCTTGTCAAGGCTGTCCGCAAGTACAACAGGATCCTTCAGGTCGGCAGCCAGCAGCGTTCCAGCGATGAGTTCTATCATGCCACCAGCCTCGCCCGCGAAGGCGAACTCGGAAAGATCCAGAGAGTGAAGGTCTTCGTCGGAAGGAACGATGTCAACCGCGTGACCGGAGCTCCGATGCCTTGCAAGCTCCCTCACATGGATGTGCCTGCCGGCCTTAACTGGGACAAGTGGCTCGGACCTCTTCCCACCTCTGTTTACTATCATTCAGACCTGGATCCTATCATCTCCGATGAGCATGACGAGCAGCTCTGGGGTGCATGGCGCTGGTACACCGTCACAGGCGGCGGTCTCATGACCGACTGGGGAGCCCACATGTTCGACATCGCACAGTGGGCGCTTGGCAAGGATTGCTCCGGTCCTGTCGAGATCATTCCTCCGGGATTCAGTTTCTATGACCATCTTACCTACAAGTATGACAACGGAATCATCATGACTGAAGAGCCTTATGATGGAATGACCCCCGGTGTCCAGATCTATGGCGAGAACGGTTGGATCAAGGTCTCCCGCGGCAAGTTCGAGGCTTCCGACAAGAAGTTCGACATGAAGGGTTCCGCAGGCGATGACTCCGTTCCTTACGAGACCAAGGTCGGCCATCACAGGAAGTTCATCGAGGCCATCCTTTCCAGGGTCGATCCAAACGTCCCCGTGGAGGTCGGTCATTCATCCTGCACAGTCTGCAACCTTGGCAACATTGCCATGCAACTCGGCAGGCCGGTCGTCTGGAATCCTATCGTCCAGAAGTTTATGAATGATCCCGAGGCTACCAAGCTCATGCACTACGAATACCGTCCTGCGTACAAGAACGCCCTTGACGTCTAGGAATATATTCATACAAGAAAAAGAGACCGGTCCGTAAGAACCGGTCTCTTTCGTTATGGGGGCAACCCAAACTGCTATTCCATCTTGGCGTCCAGCTTTCCCTGGAGTTCAGGGCCCCAGTAATCGCAGTCCAGCTCGAAGAAAGTGGTTGTGTAGGGGACTGTCAGGGGAGTCTTGATTATGACCACATTGTAGAGACGGCCGGCTTCGTCTAGCCTCTTGATAAGGTCTTCGTGCATCAGGCTCTGGGCCTCGGGACCGCAGATGTCCATTATTGAACTCCTCAGGGAATCTATTCCCTTGACAAGGTCTTCGGAAAGGTAATCCAGTTCCTTGTCGTGATAGACATGGGCGAAGACGTGCGGAGCCTTGTTGATCATGCCGAGAGTGGTCTTCAGTACGTCCTGGTAGGGTTCATCGGCATAGAGCGTGACTATGCCCTGGCCGGACTGGAGCGGATAGGCCATGTCTGCGATGACGATCCAGTTGCGATGCCCGAGGAGGGGAAGCATTTCCTTCAACTGGGACTGCCAGGAAGCCTTGGTTTCAGGCTTCGAGGGATTGCTGCAAGCAGTGAATGCCATCATTGCGGCCGCTGCAAGGAAAAGGATGCTCTCTTTCATATCTATAAACTGTCATTGTTGTCTTTTTTCTTCCGGGCGATCTTCAGGAGCGGAGATGCGATCAGGAAGGATACTGCCGTTGCTATCAGCATTCCGGCGAGGACCAGGAGGAATTTCCCCTTGGGCGCCATGGCCAGGATTGCAATGACGCTTCCAGGCGCCGCCGGGGCGACCAGTCCTGTTCCGGTCAGGGTGTAGAACATCAGTGCCGAGAAACTGCCCAGGATCGGCGCGATGAGAAGGACAGGACGGGAAAAGACGTAAGGGAAATAGATCTCATGGATGCCGCCCAGGAAGTGGATGATGGCTGCACCCGGAGCGGACTGTCTTTCAGTCTTGTCTCCGAATACGGAACATGCCAGGAGCACTCCGAGGCCAGGACCGGGATTTGTCTCGATGAGGAATATGATGGAAGAACCGGCTTCACGGACCTGCTCCACTCCAAGCACGTCGAATATTCCATGGTTGATGGCGTTGTTGAGGAACATGATCTTGGCTGGCTCCATCAGCACGCTCACGAGAGGCAGGAGTTTCTTGGCTATCAGCCATTCAACCGCTGCCTTGAGGATGGTGGTGAGCCAGACGACCACGCCGCCGATGAGGAGGAAGGCTACCAGTGCGAGGAGGAAGCCGATGATTCCGACTGAAAAATTGTCCACAAGTACCTCGAAGGCTTCTCCGACCTTGCCTTTCGCCCAGGAATCGAATTTCTTGATGCACCAGCCTCCTAGGGGGCCCATTATCATGGCGCCGATGAACATGGGAATGTCGCTTCCGACTATGACTCCGGCGGTTGCGATGGCACCGGTCACTCCACCCCGGACTCCATGGACTAGGCTACCGGCGGTGTAGCCGATAAGCAGCGGCAGGAGGTATTTCATCATTGGATCCCCGAGCTGGGCCAGCTTTTCGTTCGGCATCCAGCCATTGGGAATGAACAGGGCCATTATGAAGCCCCACGCTATGAATGCCCCGATGTTGGGCATTACCATGTCACTGAGATTTCGTCCGAGATTCTGGACACCGGTTTTCAACCGGCCGAGTAAAGAAAGTTCGCTAGCCATGTTCAAATATACTCAAAAACTTCGAATTCTTTAGCTATATTTGTATAAAACGATCTTCCATGAAAAATAATTATGTGATAGGAATCGACTTCGGGACCGATTCGGCCCGGGCGATATTAGTGGATGCTGCAGACGGCAGGGAAATGGCTTCTTGTACCAGTTTTTACAAGCGTTGGGGGAAGGGCCTTTATTGTGATTCGACCACAGACCGTTACCGTCAGCATCCTTTGGACTACATCGAGTCCCTCGAAGAAGTGCTGAAGGGCGTCCTTTCCGAATGCCCCGACAAAGGTGCCGTGAGGGCGATTTCCATCGATTCGACCGGCAGCAGCCCTTGCCTTGCAGACGGGAACCTGAAGCCCTTGAGCCTTTATCCTGAATATGCCGACAATCCTGATGCGATGTTCGTCTTGTGGAAGGACCACACCTCGGAGAAATATGCCCAGAAGATAATCAGCTTGTGTTCATCGGGAGAATTCCCCAACTATCTCGGGCACACTGGGAACACATATTCGGCAGAGTGCTTCTGGTGCAAGGTCGCGCAGGTCCTGAATTCATCGGAGGATATCCGCAGTAAGGCAGTTACGGTCATCGAGGAGTGTGATTATATTCCGGCGATCCTTACCGGGTGCAGCAGCCCAGCGGGCCTGAAGACCAGCCGCGGAGTCTCCGGCGAGAAATGGCTTTGGGCTGAGGAATGGGGCGGCTTCCCTTCGGAAGAGTTCATCGAGGCCGTCGATCCTGTCCTGCTTCCTTTGTTGAGGAATATGCCGGATCCACGTCACAACTGCGACGAACCTGCGGGACACCTTTGCGAAGAATGGGCCACCAAACTCGGGCTTTCGACGGATGTGGTCATCGGAGTGGGCAACATCGACAGCTATTCCGGCGCCGTCGGCGGGGGAGTGGCCTACAGGAAAATGGTCATGAATATGGGTACTTCAGCCTGCTACATCGCCGTGGTTCCTACCGAAGTGATGGCCGGCAGGCTTATCGACGGAGTCTTCGGCCAGGTGGACGGGATGATCCTCAGGGGACATGACGGCTTCGAGGTCGGCCTTTCTTCGTTCGGCGATGCTTTTGCCTGGCTCAAGAGATTGCTCAGCTGGCCGGTCGAGAAGCTCCTGCCCGAGGATGCTGACCCGGCCCTTCGCAAGAAGATGACCGACAGGATATTGCCGGCACTCACTGCAGAAGCCGAAAAACTGCCTTTGCGTCCCGATGCTCCGTTGGCTACGGACTATTTCAACGGCCGAAGGAATCCCTTCCTCAATTCGACCATAACAGCATCCCTGACAAGGTTGAAGATCCATTCTTCTGCCCCAGAACTGTTCTATGCGATTGTAGAATCTACAGCTTTTGCGACCAAGGCCATCCTCGATCATCTTTCGTCCAAGGACGTGGCCATAGATGAACTTGTAGCAGTGGGAGGCGTGGCGCAGAAGTCTCCTTTCGTCATGCAGCTCATGGCAGACGTAGTACAGAGGGAGATAAGCGTATCAGCTACCAAGAATGCCGGAGCGATGGGAGCGGCGATCCATGGAGCCGTGGCTGCAGGACTCTACAAAGATGTGCCTTCAGCGCAGGCGGCTATGTGCCCTCCGGTGATCAGCACTTTCAAGCCCACTACGGATAAGTCCCGTCTGGGAATACTCTTGAAGCGCTATGAGCGTTACCTCGACCTGGCTCGTTTCACAGAAGATCAGCAGAATAAATAATCAAACCTCATGAAACGCATTCCTTTCCTGGCTCTGGCCTTGGTCCTGGCCATTGCCGTCTCTTGCGGACAGAAGCCTTCAACCAGCTCCAAGGAGGACACCCGCTCTTCGCAGGAAGTCCTTTTCGAAGATGGCAACTATGCCATGTTCATCCATTTCGGACTGTATTCAAAACTTGAAGGGGTCTGGAAGGACAAGATTTACTACGGCAATGCCGAGTGGATAATGAACGGCAACCAGGCCGGTATTCCAGTCGAGGAATACATGGCCGAGGCTGCTTCTTTCAATCCCTCCGAATTCGATGCCGATGCCATCGTGCAGCTTGCCAAGGATGCCGGGATGAAGTATATCATCATCACATCCAAGCATCATGAGGGCTTTGCGATGTTCGACACGGCAGCAAGCGATTTCGACATAGTAGATGCCACTCCGCTGAAGCGGGACCTCATGGCCGAGCTGGCCCAGGCATGCCATCGTGAAGGCCTTGGGATAGGTTTCTATTATTCTCAGTTCCAGGATTGGACGGCACCGGGCGGAGGCGGCGGCCCTACCCATGATGCCTCAGGCCGGGAAATTTCTTTCGATGAATATTTCAGGACCAAGTGCGTCCCTCAGGTTGAGGAACTTACGACCAAGTACGGAGAGATTCAGCTGATCTGGTTCGACACTCCCGGTTCGATGCCGTTGAAGTATTCAGAAGAACTGATCGAGATCGTCAGGAAGAACCAGCCGGGCGCCCTTGTCTCCAGCCGTGTGGGCAACGGGCTGGGGGATTATGAGACACTTGGAGACATGGAGGTTCCTGTCGCAAACCATGCCGGCCGATGGGAAGGCATTGATGTTACCCAGGTCGGCTGGGGATATTCAAAGTACGACAATGAATGGAAGACTCCTGATTTCATAGTCCGTACTTTGGTTTCTACCATTGCACGTGGAGGGACCTGGATGCTGAATGTCGGGCCTACTTCGGAGGGAAAGATCCATGAAATGGCTGCAGCTGCCTTGAGGAAGTCCGGAAAGTGGGTCCATGCACATCCGGAGGCCGTTTATGCCGCCGGCCCTTCGCCATGGGGACATGCTCTTCCCTGGGGAGATGCGGTTACTCAGGATGGAAAGATAGAGTTGGTCATCTTCGATTGGCCGGTGGATGGCAAGCTATGGGTTCCAGGGCTTGGATCCGAAGTAAAATCAGCCAGATTGGACGGTAAGAAACTCAGGGTTGCAAGGGAAGATGGCTGGACTTGCATCAGCCTCCCTGCTGTCCCTCCTGAAGAATATGCTTCCGTCGTTGAACTTCGTTTGTCAGGGGATCCCGAAGTCGATGGCACTCTTGCTGCTGATCCGGGCCTTCCGACGGTTTTCCCTGTTGAATTCGCTTCGACATCCAGTTGTGCCGTCGAGCAGGCTGGATGGATGGAGAAATTCGGTGAATGGAAGACCAGGAAGGTAGTCCAGCGACTTGATCCTTCTTCAGCCATCACATGGACCGTGGATTTCAAGGATGCCGGGGTATTTGACGTCGACCTGGAATGTCTGGGCGGTGAACCAGTGGAATGGCGTCTTGCCCTGGATGGTGAAGATGCCCTTGTGGACAAGCACAGGCTTTCTTCTTCCTATGCCTGGTACCGTCTTGGCTGGCTCAGGATCGATAAGCCTGGTGTCCACACTTTGACCTTGACTCCTTCAGAAGGGGATATCCCTTCCGCCAAAGTCGCCTCACTTCGAATGACACCCGTGCAATTATAAGGAATGTTCCATATGATGGTTTGCTATTTTGAATTATATTAGATATATTTACCTATTATAAAACACGGTGCAACCCCCTACAGACTCCGCACCCTCCACACCCTATCCCGTCGTTGCCACTAAAACATCGCCACCGCTCCAGGTGGTACCGGGTAATGATGCAAAAAACAGTTGGTGAATGGTCTCCCTATGAAGCCGTTTTCCGATGTCAATGCGGTACTATTTCTTTTTCTCTTT
>CADBMD010000134.1 GCA_902795735.1 uncultured Bacteroidia bacterium | reverse complement strand
TGATTCTGACCGTGGTCCCTGCAGGGCATGATCCTGCGACCCCCTGATTATGAGTCAGATGCTCTAACCAACTGAGCTAAGGGACCGGTTTCCCGACACTAAGTTCGGGAAAAAAACTTTATTTTGCAAACGCCGACCACTTGACAGACTCAGGGACCGGCTACGGATCACACTTTGATCTCGACCTCAACTCCGGAAGGAAGCTCAAGCTTCATGAGAGCATCGACTGTCTTTGCATTGCTATCGTCGATGTCAAGAAGCCTGCAATAGGCGTCGAGCTCAAACTGCTCACGTGACTTCTTGTTCACGAAGGTGGAGCGGTTGACTGTGAAGATCTTCTTGTTGGTAGGGAGAGGAATAGGTCCGTTGACCTTTGCTCCCGTAGCCTTCACGGTGTCAACGATCTTGGCGGCTGACTTGTCAACCAGCATGTGATCGAATGATTTGAGTTTGATTCTGATCTTTTGACTCATATCAATAATTAGTTTTACTTATTCTCTTAAAAAACTTTGTGTGTTACTCTATTCGACTACTCTTCATCATCGAAGTGCCTGAAACTGAAACCACTCTTCTCGACGATCTCCTTGGCAAGGTTGGCAGGGACCTCGGAATAATGATCGAAGGACATCGTGCTGGTCGCACGTCCGGATGAAAGGGTCCTGAGGACCGTGACATAACCGAACTGTTCGGCAAGCGGAACGAATGCCTTGACTATCCTGGCGCCGTTGGATGTCGAATCCATGGCCTGGATCTGGCCGCGGCGGCGGTTGAGGTCTCCAACAATGTCTCCCATGTAGTCCTCGGGAGTGACGACTTCCAGGGACATGATGGGTTCAAGAAGAACCGGCTTCGCCTTCGGGCAGGCATGACGGAATGCCATGCGGGCTGCCATCTCGAAGGAGAGCTGGTCAGAATCGACCGGATGGTAGGAACCATCAAGCACTGTCACCTTCATCGACTGGACCTCATAGCCTGCAAGTACGCCATTGGCCATGGCAGACTTGAAGCCCTTCTCGATGCTGGGAATAAATTCCTTGGGAATATTTCCTCCCTTGACTTCGTTGATGAACTGCAACCCGGTCTGCCCTTCGTCGGCAGGTCCGATCTCGACGATGATGTCGGCGAACTTGCCTCGGCCTCCGGTCTGCTTCTTGAAGACTTCACGGTGCTGTACAGTACCGGTGATGGCCTCCCTGTAGTTGACCTGAGGGGCTCCCTGGTTGATTTCTACACCGAACTCACGGCGGAGACGGTCGACAATGATGTCCAGATGGAGTTCACCCATTCCGCTGATGATCGTCTGGCCGGTCTCGTGGTCGGCCCTTACCGTGAAGGTCGGGTCTTCTTCAGCGAGCTTGCCAAGAGCAACGCCGAGCTTGTCCAGGTCGCCCTGGGTCTTCGGCTCGACGGCGATTCCGATCACAGGATCGGGGAACACCATGGACTCGAGTATGATAGGATGATTCTCGTCGCAGATTGTGTCGCCAGTGCGGAGGTCCTTGAAGCCTACTGCAGCACAGATGTCCCCAGCCTCAACGAAATCAATGGGGTTCTGGTGGTTTGAATGCATCTGGTACAGACGGGCAATCCTCTCCTTCCTTGCAGTACGGACATTGTAGACATAGGAACCTGCATCAACCCGACCGGAGTAAACCCTCATGAATGCAAGACGTCCGACAAACGGATCGGTAGCGATCTTGAACACCAGGGCACAGAACGGCTGGTCGGCGGAAGGAAGGAGATCTTCCTCTTCACCATTCCTGGGGTTGGTTCCCTTGACTACGCCTTTGTCAAGTGGAGATGGGAGGTAACGCATTACTGCGTCAAGGAGGAATTGTACACCCTTGTTCTTGAATGAAGATCCGCAGCAGGCGGGCACTATCTGCATCGAGATGGTGCCTTTACGCAGAGCTGCGACTATCTCATCCTCGGTCAAGGACTCAGGATCATCGAAGAATTTCTCCATGAGCGATTCGTCGCACTCGGCGGCGGCTTCAATGAGTTTTTCCCTCCAGGTTTCGACATCGTCCACCATGTCGGCGGGGATGTCCTTTACCTCGTAATTGACCAGTTCTTCGCTGGAATCATAGTAGATTGCCTTGCGGGAAATCAAATCCACGATTCCCTGGAACTTGTCTTCTGCTCCGATCGGGAGGCAGATCGGCACGGCTTTGGCTCCGAGCTTGTTGTAGATCTCTTCCACACAAGCCAGGAAATCTGCTCCGACGCGGTCCATCTTATTCACATAAGCGATCTTCGGAACACCGTACTTGTCAGCCTGGCGCCATACAGTCTCACTCTGGGGCTGTACGCGTCCGACGGCGCAGAATGTAGCCACGGTTCCATCGAGGACGCGAAGCGAACGCTCCACCTCGACGGTGAAATCAACATGGCCGGGAGTGTCTATCAAGTTGATCTGATAGACCTTGCCGCCATAATGCCAGAAGGCAGTCGTAGCGGCAGAAGTGATGGTGATGCCTCTTTCTTGCTCCTGCACCATCCAATCCATCGTTGCAGCGCCATCATGCACCTCACCGATCTTGTGAGTCTTTCCGGTGTAATACAGGATACGCTCTGACGTGGTTGTCTTACCGGCATCGATGTGAGCCATGATACCGATATTCCTGGTGTAAGTAAGATCTCTGCTACCAGCCATCTGCGAAAACGATTAGAAACGGAAATGGGCGAATGCCTTGTTGGCTTCCGCCATCTTGTGCATATCCTCTTTCCTCTTGAAAGCGCCGCCTTCATTGTTGTAGGCAGCCACTATCTCGGCACAAAGTTTTTCTGCCATGGAGTGGCCGGAACGTT
>CADBMD010000133.1 GCA_902795735.1 uncultured Bacteroidia bacterium | reverse complement strand
CGGATAGCCGTACTGGGCGGCCATCTTGACACCTGCCGGACAGTTTTCATTGATGTAGAACTCTTCTCCGTCCATCAGCCAGCAGCCTCTGTGGGCAACAGCCATGGGGAGGTCTGCCGGAACGGTCTCGGAACATGAAATGGCCAGGATAATCCCGGCCAAAAGAACAAAAAGTTTCCTAGTCATAGCTTCGCTATTTACCATTGCACTTCTTGATGACTTCTATCTCTTCCGGATCGAAAGGAGTGTGGTCCTGACGGTAGATGTCGTGGAACCAAAGCTCCGGCTCGGCTTTGTCAGGCTGAGGGTCGCTCCAGGCAAAGATGGTGTTGGTCTTTCCGGCCACGAATCCCCAGTTGTAGGCTCCTACGTTGTTTTCTTTCAGCACCGGCATGATCCTCTGGAAAGTGCAGCCATGCTTGCGTGCCATGTATTCAGTGTTGATCACAGGACGTCCGTAGGTCTTGAGAGTGTCGATGGAGTGCTGCTGGTAGGCGGGGTCTCCGTTATAGCTATGATAGGTAACGACATCTGAGAGGGCAAGCTGGACGGCATTAAGATCCGGCAATGCTTCATTCCACACACCTGCGGTAAGAGGCTGGCTGGCGCCAGCTTCCCTGGCCCAACGGAAACAGTTCTTCAGGAGAGGGATGGATTCATTCTTGTGGTTTCCGTTACCGGGCTCGTTGTAGAGGTCCCACATCAGGACACGGTCGTCACCCCTGAAGGTGGTCACGATGTCCTTCACATACTGCTCGAGTACGGGATAAAGTGCGGTGGTGTCAGCCCTGAGCGACACGGAAGGATCACAGACCCATCCTGAATTGTGGATGCCAGGTTTCGGATCCGGCTGTTTCCCGTAGTAGGACTCGGCTTTCCAGCAGTCGTCGAAGAACACGAACATCGGCTTGATCCCATGCTTGTCGCAGATGGACAGGAAATCGTCCATCCTGTCCTTCATTCCTTCTGGATCATTCTTGTAAACCACACTGCTGAGGAAGGTTCTCATGGAATTGAAACCGATTTCTTCAGCCCAGCCAAGTTCCTTGTCAATCAAGTCATGGTCATAAGTGTCGGCGCTCCACATCTCGATGGTGTTGATGGCGTTGGCAGGAGTGTAGTTGCATCCTGAAAGCCATGGAAGGGCGTCATACCATGCCTGTGCCTTTTCCGGAGTCCACTGCTCTGTAGGTTTGACAGTCTTGTCACCGGAACATCCGGCAAAAATCATTGCGCACGACAGCGCTGCTGCAAGTAATACTCTCTTCATAATTATTGCGTTTGTTATTAATTTATGTTCGGTGTCGTCCAGATTTTTGTTTCCTTGCACTCGACCATCGTGGAAAGGCCTCCGCAACTGATGCGGAAAGAGCCTTCCTCAAGCCTCCACCTGCCATCCTGACCGACAAAGGCCAGGGATGATGCCGGGACTTCGAAGGAGACTTCGCAGCTTTCACCTTTGCCAAGGGTAACCTTGGTGAATGCACGAAGTCTCTTCACATCCGGTATCAGGCTTGCCACAAGGTCGCTTGAATAAAGCAGTACTGCTTCTTTCCCTTCCCTCTCGCCGACATTCTTCACTTTCACGGAGAAACGAAGCGTGTCCCCGGGACCGAAAGCATCAGGCCCTTCATATTCCAAGTCGGAATATTCAAAACTGGTGTAGCTTAATCCGAAGCCGAAGGGCCACTGGATGTCCATTACGGCGTCATAGTTGTACGAGCCGTCCATCATCTCCCGGTGCTCTTGAACCTTGTAATCGTAGGTGTGCAAGGCATTGATGTGCTTTGAATATGTGAACGGCAGCTTGCCGCTGAAATTCTCCTTCCCGGAGAGAAGGGCGGCGAGGGCATCTCCGCCATAGTTGCTCGGAAGCATTACGTCCACTACGGCTTTTACCATGGGTTCTATGTCTCCGATGATCCTGGGGCGCCCCTCATTAAGGATCAGGACGACCGGCTTGCCTGTAGCCGACAAGGCTTTGACAAGGTCCTTCTGGTTCTGGGAAAGGTTCAGGTCGTCAATATTCCCTGGAGTCTCGCAGTAGGAATTCTCTCCGACACAGACCACGATGACATCAACCCTGGAAGCCGCGGCTACCGCTCTCTTTATCTGGGGTTCGTTTTCTCTCTGCCAGTCATTTACGGAGAGATCGTAGGTGACTCCGGGTTCATAGATCACGTTGCCGGCACCGAAAGTTTCCTGAAGAGCCTCGAGGATTGTGTTGTACTGTGGTACAAAGGAGTCGCCTTCTCCTTGCCATGTGTACGACCACCCGCCATTCAGGGTCCTGAGGCTGTTGGCATTAGGCCCTGCGACAAGAATCTTGGTGCCCTCCTTGATAGGAAGGATCCCGTCTTCGTTTTTCAACAGGACTTCAGACTCAACCGCGGCCCGGTAGGAGTCATCCGCGAACTCCTCGGAGGCAAACTTGTCATAAACATCCGTATCCCACACAGGATTGTCGAAAAGCCCTATCCTGTACTTGAGACGAAGCACCCTGCGGACGGCATCATCGATACGCGACATTGGAATCTCTCCTCTCCTGGCCAGATCGACCAGGATCTTGCAACATTCCTTGTCATAGGGTTCCATGATCATGTCGACTCCGGCATTGATGCCGATCTTTATCGCTTCCGCCTTGTCTGCAGCTATATGGTCCCTGACATAAAGATTGTTCAGGTCGGCCCAGTCGGTTACGATCATTCCGTCCCAACCGGTCTGTTCCTTGGCCCAACCGGTCAGCAAGACTTTGTTGGCATGGACAGGAAGGCCGTTGACGGAGGAGGAATTGACCATTATGCTCAAGGCGCCTTCACGGAAGCAGGAGAGGAAAGGTGCAAAGAACTTTTCCCTCAAGTCATGCTCGGGAATATACGCAGGGGTCCTGTCTTTTCCCGAATATGGCATGCTGTAGGCGATAAAGCACTTAAGGGTGGAAGCTGTGTGGTCCAGTGGAAGATGGTTGGGGTCATCCCCCTGGATTCCGAGCATCTCAGCCACTGACATGACAGAAGCGAGATAGGTATCTTCTCCCCAGTTCTCCCACATCCTGGACCAGCGTGGATCCCTTCCGAGATCGACTGTCGGTGTAAATACCCACGGGACCATGGCTGCGCGGCTTTCGTATCCGGTGACTTCCCCCATCCTGTAGGCGAAGGAAGGGTCGAAGGTCGCAGCTATGTTGATTTCATGAGGAAACAGGGTCGCATCCGTCAGGTAACTTGCACCATGGATCATGTCCAGGCCATAGATGCATGGAATCCCTATCTTTTCCATGGATTTTTCCTGGATCTGCCTTATCATTCCGGCAGTCTGCTGCCTGGAATGAGCCTTGTCGTTCATGACATTGAGGATAGATCCAACCTTGTACTCTCCGAAGACCTCATCCATCTTCACGGGATCAAGAGCCTCGCGAGTTTCATCGAGAAGGGTGGATACGGTGAGCTGGACCATCTGTCCTGCCTTTTCTTCAAGGGTCATCCCCTTAAGTGTCTTCTCAACCCTGGCCTCAAGATCCTTGTCGGATGGGATCATCTCAGGGATTCCCTGCCTGTCTGCACAGGAGACCAGAATTCCTAACAAAGAGAAGATGAATAAATAACTACGGGCCATATGTTCCATGATTCAGCTGCATCTATGATTGACTTTCAGGTTTGGCATATCCGGTCTGATCAAATCAGAAGAGGAAGCTAAGCTTTTCGGGAAGACGGGTATAGTCGTCTATCCTGATGTAATCCATTCCGTAGATACGGATCTGGCTGTCATTGCCACCGTCGGCGAAATCATCGCCGACAAAAAGGATCTGGTCTTTAGTGTAGCCTTTTTCGGCGGCATAACGCATGACTGCATCGTACTTGTTGTACTGTTTGGGTGTGATGTCGAATGAAGTGGTACCGCCGATGAACACTGAATAGTCCTTGAATATTTCCTTGACTTCGGGATACATGGCGCGTCTCTTGATCTTGTCGGGATCGAAAGCCAGCTTGTCGGCCGGATCAGGCTTGGTGCCAAGAAGGCCGAAAGTGACCATGCCGGATTCATGATACTCTAGCGGGTCACCTTTGTAGGAGGTATAGCCGTATTTCTTGCGGAGCTCCATGCATTTCTTGTCCATGAATTTCTTGTCGACAACGGCTTTTTCCTCACGGACGATCTTGAATTCTCCATCGATGATCCGGCTTTCTTCCATTCCGTAGTTTCCAACGATGGTTATCGGGTAATTGCCCATCTGGGCATAGATCCTCTTGCAGTTCCCGGCACCTGCCATTATGATTTCATAACGGGTTGCGAGCGTATCCAGAACAGCCCTGTTGGCTTCGGAAAGGGGCTGCTTATGCTGGGTGAGGGTCCCGTCCAGGTCGAAGGCTATCAGCTTCTTGGTCTGCTTCCACTGGAGTTCGCGTATGGCGCTCATCAATTTCTGCATTGCGTCCGGCTGGTCACTGCTGACATAAGTGACATTGTGCTTGATGGCGAAATCAGCCAGGTCATAGCTGTTGACAGGCCAAAGGACGGTCTGGAGTCCGGCCTGATGGGCTTCATCAAGCAGATGGGTCTTGTTCATCACAGCACTCATGTTGTATGAGACGCCGGCGAAGCCTCTGTCGAGCAGTTCCTGGGTCGAGAACGTCTTCTTGCTGGAGATAGGCATCACCAGGGCTCCTTTCTTGAGCCTTACGATCTCGTCGCAGAGATGCTCGCTGAAAGAGATGAAGACCATCTGGTCGTACATGTTCATCTCGTCGCAGAGGGCAAGGGATTTTTCTGCCAGCTGGGTCTCTCTTTCGGGTGTGGCATGTGCCTTGAGTTCGAGGAAGAGAGTGAGGCCGGGGGTCTTCTTAGCCTGGGTGAAGAATTCCCTCAAGGTCGGAACTTTGTCTCCATTGGGAAGAGTGCAGGAGCGGACCGTCTTGAAATCCAGTTTCTGGACATCGGGATAGTCGGCTCCGGCGATCTTGGGGCCATGGAGGATCACCAGGGAGTCATCGGTAGTCAGGTGGACATCCAGTTCTATGGCTTCCACGGCCAGGTCCTGGGCTCCCTTAAGGCTTGTAAGTGTGTTCTCGAATGATCCCGGATGGGCGTAAAACCCTCTGTGGGACATGACCTTGGTCTGTGCCTGCAACATCGCCAGAGATGCTGCCAGCAAGAATATGATTGTCGTTATCCTTTTCATAATAACAAATATAATAATTTCATTGCGATTCTTTCTCAAACTTCTCCTTATCTGCACAATACCGGCTCAAGTTGCGGCGGTATCCGTAAGCATTTCGGCAGGGCCCGGACGTCTGCGCTTGATGAGAGGGCCCTTCGACCGTTCGACAAGTTAGTTCGGCGCGGAAATCTACGGGAAGATTTTGGGCGAAAACGTGACTTGAGAGTTCGACGCGGAACTCTACGGGAAGATTTTGGGCAAAAACGTGACTTGAGAGTTCGGTGGGGAACTGCGAGGCTGGGGGGGGCTTGTAGGGACCGGTGGGGCTAGTGGTGGGCTAGAAGGTGATGTCCTTGGGCTTTGCGAGGTGACCGCCTTCGTTGAAATGCTGGTTGTCCGGAAGGTCGATGTCCGTCCGGGCTGCCCCCTTGCGCATCAAGGCCTTCAGCTCAGGAAGATAATGCTGGTAAACTCCCCTGGGAGTCGTGCCATTCTCCTTGCAGATACTTGCGGCCATCCCAACCACTTCTCCCATCATGGCCCCTGTACGCATCAACCGCGTGGACCCAAGAGTAACATGGGTTGTGGAAATGTCACGACCCGCCATGAAAAGATTGTCGATATTCCTTGAATACAAACATCTGTAGGGAGCCGCATAAGGATAGATCGGGTTCGATTTCGTAGCTGCCTTGAATTCATTCCCTGGAAAGAAGGCCGAGTTCTTCGGATCAGGAAAATGCAAGTCAAAATGCCAGGTCAACGTGAAAGACGCATCCTCATGGAAAACCTGTTTGTCAACATCGTCCTGCTTGAGGATATAATCCCCAACCAGCCTCCTGGATTCCCTCTTCCCGGCGACATAAGCAACCCATCCCAGGGTGCGGTTGGCATATTCAGCCTTACCGGAATAATGGTTCTTGAGGAAACTCCAGTTGGAATAGACGACCAGGAGACCATAATCCCTTATCCTCTCGAAATCATCGATCTGGTCAAGATTCATCCCGTTTTCCCACGTCCACTCGCCCATCTTCACTTTCTCACAATTCTCCTCAGTGAACTTTACGCCATATTCAAAGTCAGGGAAAGAAGCCTTTTTGGGAGTCTCGACGCTGTACCATTGGACAGAGGAGCCCATGGTCAACTTGTCGCCTTTCTCCGGAGCAAGGGATTCGCCGAACTCATCACGGCCTTCCCTGCCCATCATCCAGTCGGCTCCGGCCATGAATCCCAGGTTCCCGTCACCGGTACAATCAGCAAACAAAGGCGCCCTCAAAGAGAGTTCCTCTCCGGTTTCAATGTGGCGGATGACTACGGATTCAATCCTGGATCCTTCCTTACAAACTTTCACAGCCCTGAAACAAGGAAGGTAAGTAAGCCCTTCCTGACCCCTGATGAATGCCTCCTTCTTACCGTCTTCATAGCTGGAAGCCTCTTTGGCATTGCCGAATGTCGAATGGCCGAATTCCCGGAGCATCCTGCCGAGAGCCGGATAGGGCTCCTGTTCGATCAAGGCTCCAAGATGGACTCGTATTTCCGAAGAATTGTTGCCTCCAGGAATCGGACGGTCATTGACCAATGCGACTTTGCAACCGAAACGTGCGGCAGACACTGCAGCGCACATACCGGCAACACCGCCTCCGACAACCACGAAATCATATTCACCGCCATCGGAAGGCTCAAGAGGAAGCGCTCCGCACTGACGCCGGAACGCTTCGAGACTGATGGCATCGGAAGGAGGG